>CAIPNN010000149.1 GCA_903866425.1 uncultured Actinomycetes bacterium | reverse complement strand
CAGCCTCCGGTAGAGCTGCGGCAGCTTCTGCGGCAGCGTGCGGATGTCGTCGATCACCACGAAGTTGGCGTCCGAGTACATCTGCGGCAGGTAGTCCGCGCCCTCCTGGTCGACGGTGACGCAGAAGAGGTGGATCTTCTCCCGGCGGGCCTCGCGAAGGGCCATCTGGGTGTCGGCCTGGGCGTAGGCGTTGTCCTGATAGGTGTCTGAGTCGTACGGCTTGCCGTCGGTCAGCAGGATCATGATCTTGACGTTGCTGTCGACACCCATGAGGCGCTTGGTGGTGTGGCGGATGGCCGGGCCCATGCGGGTCTTGCTGCGGCCGTAAATGCCACCGATGCGCGACCGCACGCGGTCGTCGTAGCGCTCGCCCAGTTCCTTCACCGTGTAGAACTGCGCGTCATCACGGCCGTTGCCCGAGAAGCCGTAGATGGCGTACTCGTCGCGGATGGCCTCGAGGGCCTCGCACATCAGGATGAGGCCCTCCTTCTCGATGTCGATGATGCGCTTGCGGCCGTCGATCTTGCGGTCGGTTGACGACGACATGTCCACCAGGAACGCGGTGGTCACATCGCGGTCCTTCTTGTCGCGCTTGATGTACACGCGGTCGGTGGGCGTGATGCCGGCGCGCCGGTCAACCACGTGCTCCACGAGGCCGTCGAGGTCGAGGTCGTCACCGTCACTCTGGAAGCGCATCTTGCGAAGCCGCTCGGGACGCATGAGCTGGAAGTTCCTGCGGATCTGGCTGACCACGCCGCCGTACTCGTGGAAGGTGGCGGCCACGAAGGCGGGCACCTCACGGGTGGAACGGGTCTCGCGCAAGGTGCACCACGACGGGCGGTAGTCCTCGATGCGGTGGTCCCACTCGTCGTACATGAAGGTCTGCTCGCCAAGGTCCTCCTCGGCGGCGTCCTCATCCTGACCCACCTGCGGGCCGGCGCTATCGGGCGTCTGGCCACCCGCGCTCTCGGGGTCGTCCTCGCCCTCGGAGTCGCTGCCGCGGCCGCTCTCCTCGCCCTCGTCCCCCTCGTCGGCCTTCTGGGCGGCGGTGTCCTCTTCGGATTGGCCAGGCGCTGTCTGCTGCGCCTGCATCACCTTGTCGGCCTCTTCCTGCGTGGCCGCCTCGGTGTCCTCGCCCTTGTCGCCGTCCTTGTCCTTGTCGCCCTCGGTGCCCTGCGCCTCGATCTGGTTCTGGGCGTCGCTCTCCTGCTGCACCAGTTCTTCCATCACCGGCGGCACGAAGGGCGGCATCTCCATGGGCTCGTACTCGTCGAGCGGGTTGATGTCGACATCGCCGACATCCTGCTCACCCTCGCTGTCGTCCGACTTCTGGGGCTGACGCTCCTTGGCTTCGTCGGAGAACGGGTCGGTGATGCCGCGGCGGCCAGCGGCCATGGCGTCGTCGATAAGCGCGTAGATCTCGGCGGTGACGCGGGCGGTGTCGCCCACCGTGGCACCCTCGACAGCCACCTGATCGATGAGCGCGATGGCGCCCTCAGCTGCCTCGCGCACGTGCGGCGACATGTCATCGAACGGCGGCTCGGCGCCCATGGTGGACACCATGAGGGCGTCAACAACCTGGCCCACCTCTGGCAGGTCGGCGGGGTTGCCACCCATCTCCTCCCGGCGCTCCAGCGTCTGGGCCTGAATGAGGTCCATGTCGCGTCGGATGCCGGGGTAGGCCAGACGGATGAGGGTCTCAATGCGCTGACCCTCGATGATGTTGAAGAGATCGCGGGCGAGCGCGGGCGACGGGAACAGCCCGTAGAACAGGGTGAGGTCGCTCTGGCGACGCCAATCAGCGGTGGGTACGGGGGGAAACGGTGAGGTGCTCATGCCGCCGAGTTCCCATAACGCTCGGTGAGCGCCTCGACGGTTTCGGGCACGTCGTCCAGCTGGAACCGGTAGGTGCCGAACTCAATGCGCGCCGCGCCGTGCGCCGCCGCCACCTTGTAGGCGGTGAAGTTGCGGTCGTCGTCCTGGAAGAACCGCATGTCGGCGGGAAGAATGATGTGATCGGGGCCGAAGCGGTCGACCGTCTCCATCTCGTCGATGCCACGCACGGCGACGTCGCGGCCCGAAAGCGCCGTGGCGTACAGCTTGAGCACGCGGGCCACCTGACGCAGCGCCAGCCCCTCGCGCAGCTCCTCGAGCACGTCGAGCGAGTACTTCGACCCCATGCGGAAGTAGCCGCGGCCGACTTCCCGGTTCTTCTCAAGGACGTCAAGACCGCGACGCGTCCACTCGGCGGCGCCATCGTGCGACAGGCGCTCACTGTTGAGCAGGTCGAGCAGCGTGTTGGCGGCCTCGAGCGCGGCCTCAGGGTCGGCGGAGGCCACGAGCCGCACCTCACGCATGTACACCTCGCGGTGCCTGGCGCGCAGGCGGGCAAGGATGGGTGGCAGTGCGGCGGCAAGCTCCTGGGCGTGCTTGCGGCGCTTCTCATCGCGGCGATCGCGGGCCGCAAGCAGCGACTTCAGTTCCTGTGCGCGCTGCTGCTTGGGCTCGATCTCCCGCAGCTGCCGCTCGAGGTCCTCGAGCTCTGACGAGAACGCCTGCGTCTCGTCATCATCGGGAGTGCCCTGTGTGGCGTCGGCGATGATCTCGATGTAGGCATCGGCGATGCGCGGGTCGGGCGCGTGGTACAGGTCGGGCAGCTGCTTGGCCACCTCAACGCCCGACTTCCAGCCCACGTCGGCGATGGAGCGCACCTGATCGAGGTAGCGCTCAACGGCGGTGTCGTCCTGCTCCTGGAACAGGCGCGGCAACTGGCGCGCAACCTCAACTCCCAGCTGGTACTTGAGATCGGAGATCTCCTCGACCAGCCGCAGGTAGTCGTCCCGCCGGTCTTCGGGCACAGACGCGAGCATCTCGCGTCCGACGTACATCCCGACGTTCCCGGTCGGGCCGCCCTGGGTGCTCATGACCCTATGACCCTAGAACTGGGTGTTGACGAGCTCGAGGATCGACCGCTGCATCTCAAGGTCGTCCGTGATCGGCTTGCAGATGGTTGCCTCGCAGGCCACGACCGGCTCGACGCCACCGGCGATGAGCTGACCGGCGTACACGAGCAGTCGGGTGGACACACCCTCCTCAAGGCCGTGCGTCCGCAGGTTGCGCACCTTCTCGCCGATCTTCACCAGCTTGCTGGCGGTCTCGGCGTCAATGCCGGCCTCCTCCTGGAGGATGACTTCCTCGAGGTCGGGCGTGGGGTAGTCGAAGTCGAGTGCCACGAAGCGCTGCTTGGTGGAGTGCTTCAGGTCCTTCAGCACCGACTGGTAGCCCGGGTTGTACGAGATGACGAGCATGAAGTCGTCGGGGGCCTGCACAACTTCGCCCTTCTTCTCAAGCGGAAGGATGCGACGGTCGTCGGTGAGCGGGTGAATCACCACGGTGGTGTCCTTGCGGGCCTCCACGACCTCGTCGAGGTAGGCGATGCCGCCGGCCTTGACAGCGGTGGTGAGCGGGCCGTCCTGCCACACGGTCTCGTCACCGCGCAGCGTGTACTTGCCCACGAGGTCGGATGCCGTGAGGTCCTCGTGACAACCCACCGTCACGAGCGTGCGGCCGAGCTTCCAGCTCATGTACTCGACGAAGCGGGTCTTGCCGCAGCCCGTGGGGCCCTTGAGCATCACCGGCAGGTTGGCGGCGTATGCGGCCTCGAAGAGCTCGACCTCGTTGCCGAGGGGGAGGTAATAAGGCTCCGCCTCAAGGCGGAAGTCCTCCATGCGCTGGGTCTCAACCGCCATTACCGGGTGCTCCTTCTTCGAGGGAATCGTTACGAAGTGGTCGGTGATCCTACATGTGAAGCGCACCCCACGGGGCACTCTTCGGCACGTTGATCACTCGCTGACAGGGGCCTCGTCTTCGGGGCGCCCCACGGGCCAGGTTGACGGCAGGTCGAGTTCGAACTCGCCACCGTCGGGGAAGCGCGCGGCGTACCACGCCTTGAAGTTGGGAATCACGAAGCCGACGACCGCGCGGCTCTGCGGCTCAACGCGAACAAGGATGTCGCGCTCCTCATCCACGATCGTGGCGGCCGGAACGGGCTGGCCGAAGATCGCGGTGAACGTGTCGGATGCCTCGTCGTAGGTGTGGAGCGACTCCGATGCGTTGCGGACGGCGTTCTCTTCCGCGTAGTTCGGGCGCTCACCCTCGGCCTGGTCCGCCATGTCCCGTCTCCTCGTGTCGAATCACCTGATGGGAAAGCCAGATTGGTCCGCTAATGTACCGGCCCGTTTGCGGTCTTATGCCGGTGTACGGCAGGAGGTAGTTCGGATGCGCGGAGTCGACGCGACTCTTGAGGTCCTGAAGCGCGGTGGCGTGGATTCCATTTTCGGTATCCCGGGTGGTCCGCTCATCCCGCTGTTCGACGCACTGTTCGACGATTCGGACCTGCGCCTGTTCCTCACCCGCCACGAGCAGGGTGCCGGTCACATGGCCGAGGGCTACGCCAAGGTGTCGGGCCGCGTGGCCGTGTGCACGGGCACATCGGGCCCGGGTGCCACCAACCTGGTCACCCCCATCGCCGACGCGTACATGGACTCCGTGCCCATGGTCGCCCTCACCGGGCAGGTCGGGTCAACCCGCGTGGGCACCGACGCCTTCCAGGAAGCCGACATCGTCGGCATCACCCTGCCCATCGTCAAGCACTCATGGCTGGTGAAGGACGCCGCGGAGCTGCCGACGGTGCTCGAGGAAGCCCTGTACGTGGCGCAGACCGGACGCCCGGGCCCCGTACTGGTGGACGTCTGTGTTGACCAGTGGGCGGTTGAGGTTGAGGACTACAGCGGCCCGTACCCGCCCGTCATGCCCGGCTACGACCCGCCCACGGGCAGCGGCCACCCGCGCCAGCTGCAGGCCGCCGCGCGCGCCCTGGCCGGCGCCAAGAAGCCCATGATCTACGCCGGTGGTGGCGTCATCGCCAGCAACGCCGCTGACGAGCTCACCCGCATGGCCGAGGTGGCCCAGATTCCGGTGACCACCACGCTGATGGGCCTTGGCGCCTTCCCGGCGAGCAACCCGCTGTACGTCGGCATGCCCGGCATGCACGGCATCGCCGCATCCACCTTCGCCTTTCAGGAGTCGGACGTCATCCTCGCCATCGGCGTGCGCTTCGACGAGCGCGTGCTGTCGACGGTGATGAAGGAGTGGGCACCCAACGCCAAGATCATCCACATCGACGTCGACCCGGCGGAGATCAGCAAGAACCGCGCCGCGCACATCGGCATCGCCGGTGAGGCCAAGGCAACGCTTGCCGCACTGGCCGACGTGTACGTGCAGCAGGAGGCCCGACACGACGACGAGTCGCGCAGCGCCTGGATGCGCAAGATCGATGCATGGCTCGCCGAGCACCCGTACCAGGTGGACGACGACCAGCCGGGCGTCATCGCCCCGCAGAACGTCATCAAGTCGGTGTACGACATCACCGGTGGCGACGCCATCGTTGCCACCGAGGTGGGCCAGCACCAGATGTGGGCAGCCCAGAACTACCGCTTCGACAAGCCGCGTCGCTGGGTCACCTCGGGTGGCCTCGGCACCATGGGCTTCGGCCTGCCGGCCGCACTCGGTGCGCAGGTTGCCTGCCCCGACGACCTCGTGGTCGACATCGCCGGTGACGGCTCGTTCGAGATGACGCT
>CAIPNN010000148.1 GCA_903866425.1 uncultured Actinomycetes bacterium | reverse complement strand
TGAGCAACTGCTCCGAGGGCACGGTCATCCCGCAGATCGCAGCGGGTGCGGTTGCCGATGTGGCGGCTAATGCCAGCCCGGCCACCGCCCAGGCATCGGCGGCGGTCACCATTGACCGCACCGCACCGTCGGTGTCGGCCATCACGCCGGCGTCGGTCACCACCAGTGCGACCTCGTTCACCTACTCGGTCACCTTCAACAAGTCGGTCACCGGCCTGGCCGCCAACGACTTCTCGTTCACGGGCACCTCCAGCGGCTGGAGCGTGAGCGGCGTGAGCGGATCGGGCACCGCGTACACCGTCACCGTGAGCGGTGGCGCAACGCCGCCTGACGGCACCATCATCGCCACGTTGGCCGCGGGTGCGGTGACCGACACCGCCGGTAACACCGGACCCGTGGTGTCGGGCACCGCGTCGACCGTCACGGCTGCGTACACCCTTGCCAACACGGGTCGCCCAGTTGCCAGCGGCACGCCCGGCACCGGTTCGGTGATGACCACCACCGACGGCACCTGGAATGGCGCGACGCCGATCAATTACACGTACCAGTGGGAGACCTCGGCTGACGGTCTCGCCTGGAGCAACGGCACCGGCGCGGGCGCCACAACCGCCAGTTACACAGTGGGCGCGGGCGAGACCGGGCGCTTCGTGCGCTCGAAGGTAACGGCCACCAACGCCCGCGGGTCGATCACCGTTGCGTCGAGGGCGCTCATCGGCAACCCGGCCGCCACGCCGCCACTGCTCGCCTTCAAGGCCGATCAGGCCACCACCAACGCCAGCAGCACCACGTTCACGCTGATGTTCCAGAGCGTGCCCACCGGGCTCACGGCGGCGAAGTTCACGGTGGGCGGTACGGCGACCGGGTGGAGCGTGCAGTCGCTCAGCGGTTCTGGTGCCGGCCCGTACACCATCACCGTGGGCGGGGCATCAACCACCACGGGCACGGTTGAGCTGAGCCTGAGGCCCGGCGCCGTCATCGTTGACGGCGCCGCGTACCCGTCGGTGCTCACCGCCGCGGCCACCAGCACGGTGATTGACCGCACCGCTCCGGCCGTGGCGTCGTTCACACCCACGGCGACGACCTTCAGCACCACCGGCACCACATACAGCGTGACCTTTGATGAGCCCGTAACCGGCCTCGGCACCGGCGACTTCAGCGTGGGTGGAACATCCACCGGCTGGACAGTGTCGGGCGTGTCTGGCAGCGGTGCCGGTGCGTACACCGTGACGGTGTCGCACACGGGGACGCCTACCGATGGCACGGTGACCTTGGGGCTCAACAGCACCACCGTCACCGATCTGGCCGGGAACACGGGCCCCGCTGCGGCATCCAACGCCCAGACCATCACCGGCCAGTTCACCCTGGTGAACAGCGCGCTGCCGCAGGTGACCGGCGCCATCGTTGCCGGTACCCCGGTGCCCACCGATGGTGGGACGTGGGTGGGCGCACCCACCATCAGTTACGCGTACGACTGGCAGGTATCGAGCAACATGACCAGCTGGTCGTCGGCCTCGGGCAGTGGCCAGGCCACGTCGACGTACACGCCGGTGGCGGGCGATGTGAGCAAGTACGTGCGTGTGCGCGTGACGGCCACCAACGGCCGCGGATCGCTCACCGCGGTGTCGCGTCCCATGCAGACGCAGGTCATCGCGCCCAGCAACCCCAACGCGCCCACGCCGTTCGTGGTGCCCCCGGGCGTGACGCAGATGCCGTTTGACGTGCGGGGTGCCTCTGGCGCTGCCGCAACGTCGACGGGTGCCAACGCCGGTGCTGGCGGCCTCGGCGGCCGCGTGACCGGTGTGCTGTCGGTGACGCCGGGCGAGACGCTGCAGGTGTACGCCGGCCGTGCCGGATCGCCCGCAACCACCAACGGCTCGCTCAACGCCGTGGGCGGCTGGAATGGCGGCGGCGGGGTGACCCCGGGCACAGCCGGTGACTTCGGAGGCGGCGGTGGTGGCGCGAGTGACATCCGCGTGGATGGCGGCGCCTCGCTCACCGGTGCATCGGGCAGCGACCCGCGCCTGGTGGTTGCCGGTGCCGGCGGCGGTGGCGGTTACGGCAGCCCGGGTGGCCCGGGTGGCCTCACCACGGCTGCCCCCGGCGGCCCGGGCGCCAGCGGCAATGGTGGCGGTGGCACGCCCAGCGCCGGTGGTGCTTCGGGCGGTGGCGCTGCGACGGCCGGCACCTTCGGCACGGGCGGCAATGGCGTTGGCAACCCGCAGGGCGGCGGCGGCGGTGGCGCCGGCTGGTTCGGCGGCGGCGGCGGTTACCTGGGTGCGGGTGGCGGTGGATCGTCGTACGCCAGCGCCTCCCGGGCATTGAGCGTGCAGCACACAGCGGGCGTCAACAGTGGTGACGGCGCCATCAACATCTCGTACGTGCGTGGCACAAACGTGCTCGCGCTCACGCCGTCGTCGACCACGGTCAACGGCACGTCGCTCACCTACGCCCTCACCTTTGATGGCAACGTGTCGGGGCTCACCGCATCGAGCTTCTCGCTGGGTGGCACGGCCACTGGCTGGAGCGTGCAGTCGGTCACCGGGCTCGGGGCCAACTACACGGTCACCGTCGCCTCCGGATCCGGCACCGTGACCGACGGCACCCTGGTGCTGCGCCTCAAGGGATCGTCCGCCACCGATGCGTTCAGCGGCCCCGCCCCCGGTGCGGCCTTCGATGCTGCGAGTGTCACCACCGACCGCACGGCGCCCGCGGTGGCATCGGCCACCCCGGTGGGTACCACTCCCACCAATGCGGCGTCGGTGGCGTACACGGTCACCTTCAGCGAGCCGGTGAGTGGGTTTGACGCAGCGGATGTGACCACCACTGGCACCGCCACCGGTTGGACCGTGGCATCGGTGGTGGCCGCGGGCGGCAGTGCCTACACGGTCACCTTCAGTGGGGGATCGGGCACCGACGGCACCATCGTGCCGCGCATCGCCGCGAATGGCGTGGCTGACGTTGCGGGCAACACGGGGCCGTCCGCGGCGTTCGCCGGTGACACCGTCACCGTCGACCGCGTGGCGCCCACGGTGCAGTCGTTCACCGCGACCACGCCCACCCGCGCATCGAGCATCGCCTACACCCTCACCTTCAGTGAGCCGGTGCATGGTCTGGCCGTGAGTGACTTCACGCTGGGCGGCAGCTCCGCCGGCTGGACTGTGTCGAGCGTGTCGGCGTCCAGCGGTACCACCTTCACGGTGCAGGTGGCCAAGACCGGACCCACCGACGGCACCGTGGTGCCCACGCTCGGCGTGGCCACCGTTACTGACGCGGCCGGCAACACCGGCCCGGCTACCGGTGCCACGGGCACGACGGTGACCATTGACCGCACCGCACCCACCGTGTCGGCGTTCAGCGCCACCACGCCCACGCGCGGCAGCCCCATCGCCTACACGCTCACCTTCAGCGAGCCCGTGTCGGGCCTGGCGGCCACGGACTTCTCCATCGGTGGCACCTCGAGCGGTTGGACTGTCGCATCCGTCACCGGGTCCGGCGCCACCTACACGGTGAGCCTCGACAACCCGTCGCCGGGCGACGGCACCGTGACGCTCGCGCTGGCATCGGGTGCCGTGAGCGACCCGGCCGGCAACACGGCCCCGGGCACCGCCGCATCGGCGAACACCGTGACGTTTGATGGCACGCCGCCCACGGCCACGTGGACGCCTCCGGCCAGCCCCACCAACTCCGCGGCTCCGGTGTTCACCCTTGCCTTCAGCGAGTCGGTCAGCGGCATCGCGTCCGGCGACTTCGTCAACCAGGGCACGGCCACGGGCTGCACGTTCACTCCCTCGGCAGCGTCTGGCGCCAGCATCACGGTGACGGCCACGGGCTGCTCGGAGGGCACGGTTGTCGCGCGCCTCGTGGCCGACGCCGTTCCCGATGCAGCCGGCAACACCGGCCCGGCTGCGGCGCAGGATGCCCCGGCCATCACCATCGACCGGACGGCACCCGGGGTGAGCGCACTTGTGAGCACGGGCACGTCGCCCACCAACTCCGGGCCTGCCACATTCCGTGTGACCTTCAACTCGCCGGTGACCGGGCTCATCGCGTCGGCGTTCACGCCTACCGGTACGTCCACGGGGTGGACGGTCGATTCTGTCTCCGGTTCGGGCGCGGGCCCGTACACCGTGACCCTGTCGGCCGGATCGCCCACGAGCGGCACCCTCGGCCTCGACCTGGCATCGGGTTCCGTACTTGATGCTGCTTCGAATGCGGGGCCCACAACGACCGCGAGCGCCACCGACACCATCACCATTGATGTGACCCCGCCGGGTTCGCCGTCGTTCACGTCGGGTCCCACCGGTGACATCAACGTCAACTCGGCCACCTATGGCTTCACGGGTGCGTCGGCGGGTGAGCACTACGAGTGCCAGGTTGATGGCGTCGGTGCCTGGACTGCCTGTGTGGCGCCCAAGTCGTTTGCATCGCTCACCGACGGGCTGCACTCGCTTGGCGTGCGCCTTGTGGATGACGTGGGCAACGCCGGCACCCCGGTGACCCGCTCGATCACCGTCGACACGGCGAACCCCACCAGTACCGTGTCATTGACGAACACGACGCCGGTCGCCGGTTCCGCGACGGCCACCACATCGGCCGCAATGACCTTCACGGGCGGCGACCCCGGCGAGACCTACTCGTGCAGCATGGATGGCGCCGCATGGGCGGCGTGCGCCACCGCCAGCGATCCCGGCGCGCAGTCGTATACCGGCCTGGCCGACGGCACGCATGACTTCCGCGTGGCCAGCACCGATGCGGCAGGCAACCGCGGCCCGGTGGCCAGCCGGTCGTGGACGGTCGACACCGTGGCGCCCACCAACAGCCCATCCATCACCTCGGGCCCGGCCACCCCTGGCAACGACAGCACGCCCACCTTCGCATTCGGCGGCGCGGCCACCGGCGAGACCTACGCGTGCGCCATCGATTCCGGTGCCTTCGCCGCGTGCACCAGTCCGTTTACCGCCAGCACGCTCAGCGATGGCAGCCACACCTTCAAGGTGGCGCTGGTGGACGCCGCTGGCAATCAGGGCCTGGCGGCCACGACGACCTTTGTGGTCGACACCACGCCGCCCGCAACCACACCCACCATCTCGTCGTCGCCCGGCGACCCCAGCAACAATCCCACGCCGGCCATTGCCTTCACGGGCGCCGGTGCGGGCGAGACGTACCAGTGCCAGGTGGCATCGGGTGCCTGGTCGGCCTGCACGAGCCCCACGGGTATCGGGCCGCTGGCCGATGGGTCGGTGACATTCCGGGTGCGTCTGATCGATGCCGCGGGCAACACCGGCAGTGCCGCCACCGCCACGTGGACCGTCGACACCGGGGCTCCCGCGGCGCCGACCCTGGGCCGCACGCCCTCCACAACGCCCGTGAGCTCCACGTCGGCGTCGATCACCATCACCGGTGCTGAGGTCGGGGGCACCTTCCAGTGCTCGCTCGATGGCGCGGCATGGGCCACGTGCACAAGCCCGCGGGCCCTGAGCAGTCTGGCCGACGGCAGCCACAGCATGCGGGTGCGTCAGGTGGACGCCGCGGGCAACGTGGGTGCCATCGCCACCAGCACGTGGGTGGTCGACACCACGCCGCCGAGCGACGCCCCCTCGATCACGACGGGTCCGAGCGGCGGCGTCAATGTGGCCACCGCCGATTTCAGCTTCACGGGCGCGGGCACCGGTGACACCTACGAGTGCGATGTGGACGGCGGTGGCTTTGCGCCGTGCACCTCGCCGGATGCCCTCAGCGGCATGTCGGAGGGTGCACACACCTGGTCGGTGCGTCTTGTCGATGCCGCCGGAAACACGGGCCCCGCAGCAGTGCGCTCGTGGACCGTCTACCTCACGCCGCCCGGGGCACCGGCAGGTGGGGCCGTCGCGCCGTCGACGTCGAACACGCAGAGCACGTTCACCTTCACGGGCGCCACAACCAGCACCTTCGAGTGCAAGCTTGACACCGGCGCGTGGGCGGCATGCACGAGCCCATTCACCACGCCCGTGCTGCCCGATGGCTCCCACACGCTCGAAGTGCGCCAGGTGGACGGTGGCGGCAACATCAGCGCACCGCCGTACCTCACCTACACGTGGATCATCGACTCGGGCGCACCCGAGAGCGTGGTGTTCAGCAACGTGCCTGCGAGCCCCACCAACGCGACGACCGCCGCGCCGGCCCTGACCATCACCGCGGACGACCCGGGCGTGGCCACGTACTCGGTCGAGTGCCGCGTGGACGGTGGCGTGTGGCAGATGCCCTGCCCGGTCACGGGCACGAACCCCGGTCCCCTCACCAAGGCGCTCAGCGCACTGACCGAGGGTGATCACAGCATGGTGGCGCGCCAGCGAAAGACCCTTGCCGACAACAGTTCGACGCTCAGCGTTGAGACCAGCATCATCTGGACGGTCGACCTCACGCCGCCCGACGCGCCAAGCATCGGCAGCCGTCCGGCCAGCCCGACCAACCAGGATTCCGGCACGTTCGCGATTTCGACGCCGCCCGGCACGACGCTCGAGTGCCAGCTGGATGGCGGCGGATGGGCGGCGTGCACCAGCCCGGCGCCGGTGAGCGGGCTGGGGGATGGCAATCACACATTCGAGACCCGCGCGGTTGACCACGCGGGTAACCGCAGCACGCCGGCGTCCGCCACGTGGACCGTCGACACCGTGGCGCCCGCCGCCCCGGCCTTCTCGGCCACGCCGGCAGCAGACTCGCCGTCGTCGTCTGCCACGTTTGGCTTCACGCTCCCCGCCGGGGGCGCTTCGACCGTGTGTTCGCTGGACGGCGCACCGCCGGTGCCCTGCGCGGCGCCGTACACCGTGTCCGGCCTGTCCGATGGCACGCACACCATGGCGGTGAGCGCGGTGGACGCCGCCGGCAATGTCGGCCTCGCGACGTCGTTCACCTGGAACGTGGATACGGCCCCGCCGGCATCTGCTCCGGGTATCGCCAGTGGACCGAGCGGGTCCATCCAGGCCCTCGCATCGACGTTCACCTTCACGGGCGCCGCCGCCGGGGAGACGTACGAGTGCAACCTCGACGCATCGGGATGGCTGCCGTGCGCCACGCCGTACACCACCAGCGCACTCGCCGAGGCCGCGCACACCCTTGTGGTGCGCATCACCGATGCCGCGGGCAACGTGAGCCCCACTGCCACGCGCAACTGGACCATCGACCGCACAGCGCCGGCTGGCACCGCCACCATCGACAACGCGCCGGCGAACCCGTCGTCGAACGCCACCCCGCAGTTCACCTTCAGCGGCGCCACAGCCCCCGAGACCTACTCGTGCCGGGTTGACGGTGGCGCCTGGGCGTCGTGCACCAGCCCGCTCACCCTTCCGTCGCTCGGCGATGGAACGCACGCCTTCGAAGTGGCCCTCACGGACGAGGCCGGCAACATCGGTGCCGCCACCGCGCACGCGTGGCTCGTCGACACCACGGCTCCCACTGCGGTGCCGAGCATCGTCACCGGCCCTGGCGCGTACAGCAAGGACCTGACCCCGTCGCTCACCTTCACCGGTGCGGGCGTGGGCGACACCTACGCCTGCGCGATGGACTCGGGCGCCTACGGCAACTGCACGAGCCCGTACACGTCGGCGCAGTTGGCCAGCGGCAGCCACACGTTCCACGTGGCACTGGTCGATGCTGCCGGTAACCGCGGGCCGGACGCCACGCGCACATGGATCACCATCGCCGACCCGCCCGTGACCACCCCGGTCATCACCTCGGGCCCCAACGGTGCAACCAGCGACGTGACGCCGGCGTGGGCGTTCACCGGCGCGGGTGCAAACGAGACGTACGAGTGCCAGATGGACGGCGA
>CAIPNN010000147.1 GCA_903866425.1 uncultured Actinomycetes bacterium | reverse complement strand
CGATGTGGGGTCGGCCAAGAGTCAGGTGCTCGCGGCACTCACGCCCGAGGAGCGGGCGCGGTTCTGCGGCGGCCACCCGGTGGCTGGCGGCGAGCGGGCAGGCGTCGGTCACGCCCGTGAGGACCTCTTTGAGGGCGCCACGTGGTTTCTCACGCCCACCGAGGAGACCCGCCCCGATCTGCTGCAGCGCGTGCACGGCATGGTGTCGTCGGTTGGCGCAACGCCCGTGGCCGTGGACGCCCAGGTGCACGACCACCTCATGGCGCTGGTGTCGCACCTGCCGCATGTCATCGCGTCGGCGCTCATCCGCCAGGCGGCCGACACCGCGCCGCAGGGCCGTGAGGCGCTGCGATCCGCCGGCCCGTCGTTCCGCGATCTCACCCGTGTTGCGGGTGCAAACCCGGCGCTCTGGGCCGACATCCTGCTCACCAACCGCGACGCAGTGCTTGCCGAGGTGCGAAAGCACCGTGCCGACCTGCTTGAGGTTGAGGAGGCCCTCCGGGGAGGCGACCGCGAGTGGCTGCAGACGTTCTTCGCGAGTGCCGCCAAGGGTCGCGAGCGCCTGATGGCGGTGGACGACTCCGCCGATGGCGAGAGCACCCGCGTGGTCATCGAGGTGCCCAACCGGCCGGGTGTGCTGTCGGAAATCGCCACCGCGCTCGGCCACGCGCACATCAACATCGAGGATCTCGACCTGGTGCCCGCGGTGGCGGGGGAGCCCGCCGGTGCGCTCACCATCGTCGTGGATTCAGACGAGTCGGCACGGAAGGCGGCCGCCCTCGTGGGTGAGCGCGGCTACCGTGTGATTGCCGGACCTTAAGGAACGCTTCCCCGGGAATGCTCAATATCGCATTACCTTCAGGGGACAGCGAAAGGAGCACAAATGCCGTTCTGGAACTCCTCGAAGGTGAACATGGTGGCTGAGCAGGACGCCCTGCCGGGCCGCGCCGAGTCGATGCGCATCCCCGTGGCGCACGAGGTGCTCGGAAATCCGCTTATCCCGCCGTTTCCCGATGGCTTCGAGACCATCGTGGTGGGTATGGGCTGCTTCTGGGGTGCGGAGCGCCTGTTCTGGCAGCACGCCGGCGTGTGGACCACCGCGGTGGGGTACGCAGGGGGCTTTACGCCGCACCCCACGTATGAAGAGGTGTGCAGCGGGCGCACGGGCCACACCGAGGTGGTGCTGGCGGTGTACGACCCCGCCGAGACCTCGTACGGCGAGATGCTCCGCACGTTCTGGGAGGGGCACGACCCCACGCAGGGCATGGCGCAGGGCAACGACGTGGGCACCCAGTACCGGTCGGCCATCTACTGCGTTGATGACGACCAGAAGGTGAAGGCCGAGGCCTCGCGCGACATGTTCCAGGAGGCGCTGAACGTGCTGAACCTCGGTGACATCACCACCGAGATCGCCATCGGCGGGCCCTTCTACTACGCCGAGCCGTACCACCAGCAGTACCTGGCCAAGAACCCCAACGGGTACTGCGGCCTGGGTGGCACGGGCGTTGCGTGCCCCATCGGGGTGGCAAGTCTCGGCTAGTGCAGATCTGCTGCCTCCGCGGCCGCTCACGGGTGACGACTTCGTCGCTGCCCGGGCGGTCGCGGAGGCATGGTTCGGGCATCCGGTGGGGCTCACGCTGCACCGGCTGTTCTTCGACCAGTTGGGCCCGGGTGGTGTGTGGATCGCCCGTGCCGACGGATCGCCCGCCGGGTTTCTACTGGGCATGGTGAGCCTCTCCGAGCCCGATCTGGCCTATGTGCACCTGCACGCCGTTGACCCCGCGCTGCGGGGGCAGGGGGTGGGGGCCACGCTGTACCGGTCGTTTGGCGAGCGGGCGATGGAGCAGGGCTGCACGCGTATCAGGG
>CAIPNN010000146.1 GCA_903866425.1 uncultured Actinomycetes bacterium | reverse complement strand
AGGCGGGTCTTCATGAGTGTGCGCACGGACATACAACGACCGTACGCCGACCCTTGCCCGCGCTCACCCCCCGGATGGACGGGGTGAGGTGCCTCCTCCCGCTCATGGGCCGAGCGGGAGGAGGCGGTGGGTCATGCGGCCGACGTCCCTCTCACAGGCCATCACGCCGACCGCGCAACGAAAGTAGCGCCGCTTCGTGGATCAGGCGGGCGCGCGGTCGCGCAGGAACTGCACGAAGGTGGCGCGCTCGTCGTCGGCAATCGGCACGATGCCGTCGCCGCCGCCCCGAAACTCCGACCTGAGCTCGATGGGGTACTGCTGCTCGCCCTGCAGCAGGCCCTCGAGGCTGCCGATCCAGGCGATGGTGGCGTCCTTGGCGAGAATCTGCTGAAGCGCCGGAATGGTGAACTGCAGGGTCTCGGGGCCCGCGCCGCCGCCGGCGACGATGCGGCTGCCGATGTTCGCGATGTTCTGGGCGCGGACGGTCTCGTCTTCGCTTGAGGCGTCCACATTCCACAGGGGGATCTCCACGGCAAGCGCGCTCACCAGCGCGTTGGCGTCGGCGAACCACACGATGGTGTCCACACCTGCAGCGCGCGTGCCATCAATGGCAACGATGCGCGCCCCCCATGTGTTGGTGTCGGGGTCGGCCACGGCTGCACGGCCAAGTGAGGTGCTGAGTCCACCGGGAACGGGGGCACTGCCCATGTCACGAATCTCCTCGAAGCGAATACGTCGGCGCAGCGTACCGGCGCGACGACGCAGATTCGCGGCGTTCTGGATACATACATTTCACCTTCTATGATGCATACGTCACACGGGGCCGAATAGCGTCGGCCACATGCAGCAGGAGGGAGCCGCACATGCCCGATCACCGCGTCAAGCGCATCACGTTCAACGCCGATGCCGACCTGCTGGAGCAGGCGAAGAAGGCGCTCGGCACCACGTCGGCAACGGACGCCATAAACCGCAGCCTGGCCGAGGTGGTGCGGAGAGATTCTGGGGTGCGTCTGGTGGAGCGGGGCTTCTCCAGCCTCACCCCGGAGATGCTCAAGGAGCTGCGCCGCCCGCGCACCTTCTGATGTTCCTGGTCGATACCAGTGTGTGGTCGTGGGCCCAGCGAAGTGCGCAGGTGCACGACGAGCTGCTCGAACTCGCACGCGATGGACGGGTGGCCACCTGTGCGCCCGTCATGCTCGAGTTGCTCTATTCGGCGCGCAATCCGGGGGCGTACAGCGACACACGCGTTGAGCTGGCAGCGCTGCATCAGTGCCCCATCAACCAGCCCGAGTGGGACCGCGCCTTTGAGGTGTACGACGCCCTGGCGGCGCAGGGGGCGCTGCACCAGCGGCAGGTGAGCCATCCCGACCTGCTCATCGCCGCCGCTGCGGAATCAGCCGGCATCCCGGTGCTGCACTACGACGAGGACTACGACCGCATCGAGGCCATCACCGGGCAGGCCATGCGGTGGGTGCAACCCCGGGGGTCGCTCGAGTAACCCGCCACCGGCCCGCTCGCCTCCGCCGCGAGCGAGCCGGTGTGCAGGATCTAGCCGCGCTGCTGCAGCGGTGCGGCGGGCATGGTGCCCCGGCCGCCGTGGCCACCCGGGCCGTGCCCCTGCGGGTGCACGCCGTTCACGATGTCCGTGGCCATCTGCGTGCGCTGTGCGTCGGTGAGCGTGGGCGCACCGGCCGGCTTGTTGGCCTTGATCACGCCGCTCACCGCCGACACCACGTCAGCCGTGGGCACGCCCTTCTGCGTGGCGAGCGCAGCCGGGGTGGTGCCGGCTTCGCGTGCGGCCTTCAGCTGGGCAGTGGTGATGCCGAGCGCATCCGCGATGGCTGCGTGCAGCTTGGTGCGCACCTGGTCGTTGCCGCGCCGCGGGCCCTGGTCGCCCTGCCCACGCACCTGGGTCACCTGCTGCGTCACCATCTTCGTGAGCTGGGCGTCGGTGAGGCCGGGCACATTCGCGGGCTTGCTGGCCTGAATCGCGCGGACGATGGTGCTCACCAGATCGGCCTGGCTCACGCCCTTGGTGGCGGCGAACTGGGCCAGCGTCTGTCCCGAGTCGATGGCGGCACGTACGGCGGCGTCGTCAACGCCAAGAAGCTTGAGCACTGCGGCCTTTGATGCCGGGTTGTGCCCGTGATGTGCGCCACCGGCCAGCGGTGCCTGCTGCACGGTGGCGGCGGGAGTGATGACCGTTGCGTCGGTCTGGCTGCTGGTGGCGGCGATGGCACTGCCAATGCCGGCCCCGGTGAACAGCGCGCCGCCGGCGAGAAGTGCGGCGGTGGTCTTGCGGCCTCGGAAGTTCATATCGGTTCCTCCTGCGTTGACTACTGACAGGAACAACCTTCTCGCCCTCGTGCGAGATGACGGTGAGACCAGCCGAAGATGTTCTGAAGAATGCAATCGGCCCCCAGCCCCATCCACACCCCAGGTTGGTGGATGGGCCTGAGGGCCGGTGCCCCTCAGCTCGACCTAGCGGTTGTACGAACCCGGCGAGCTGGGAGTCGTGGAGGTGCCCCCAGAGGCTCCGCCCTGCGCACCGTTACCGGCCGGCGCAGCGTTACCGCCACGCGCGCGCTTGGGCTTGGGAACGTTGTCCACGATCTGGTTGGCCTTGGCCAGAATCTGCGCCTCGGTGAGCGCCGGGGCAGTCGCCGGACGGCTGGCCGTGATTGCGGCGGCCACGGCATTGACGAGCGTCTCGCGGGCCACGCCCTTCTGGGTGGCCAGCTGCGCGTCGCTGGTGCCGGCCTTGTGTGCGGCCTTCAACTCGGCGGAGGTCACGCCGAGCGTGTCCTGAATGGCCTTGGCAACAGCTGCGTGCACGGCCGGATTGCCACCGCGCTGAGCGGCGGCCTGCGTGCTGGTGCCATTCGCATTGGCGTTGGCCGGGGTTGCGCACTGGGCCAGGGCTGCGCCTGCGCCCCCGGTGAGGATGGCGCCGGCAACGACGAGGCTGGTGACGCGACGGGTGATGCTGTTCATGCTGGGCTCCTTCGGGTGGGTTGGTTGCTGCGGGGAGAACCGTCGTGCCCGTGCGTGAGCCGCTTCGAAGGCGAAATGAAGATGTGACGAAGAAGGCCGTGAACATTTTGTGAGTGTGTGACCGCCGTGGGTGCAGCCATGCAGCGATCGTTGAAGTGTCGTTTCTGACAACCATTGGCCAACCTCGGAGCGGAAAGGCCTACGGTGGTGAGCAGAGCGCCATGGGGCGCTCACCGAACGGGGAGGCACACACATGGGTCGCGAGGACGCCACATTCGTATTTGCAGGCGCGTACGAGAGCGAGGTAGACGCCCAGCTCGACTACGAGGCCATCAAGGAGCTGCACGCCGCCGGCGTCATCGGTGGCTACGACGCTGCAGTCATCCGCAAGGGTGACGACGGCAAGGTGCACGTGAACAAGGACGAGACCTCCACGCGCAAGGGCGCATGGGGCGGCGCTGTTGTGGGTGCCGTTGTGGGCATCCTGTTCCCGCCGTCCATCATCGCCGGTGCCGCCATCGGCGCACTCGCGGGTGGCGTTGGCGGCCACATCTTCAAGGGCATGTCGCGCAGCGACATGAAGGACCTGGGCGAGCTGCTCGACGAGGGCCAGGCCGGCCTCGTGGTGGTGGGCGACTGGCAGCTTGAGGAGGCCATCGACAAGGCCTTCGCACACGCTGAGCGCACCATTGAGCGCGAGATCAAGGGCATCCAGAAGGCCGAGATCGAGGCCGAGTACGCCAAGGTGATGTCGGGCCAGTAGCCCGACGCAGGCTCAAGCGCTGAGCTCCCTGCTCAGCGCCTGAGCCGCCTCGTTGGTGCTGTCTGCTCCCAGCACCTCGCCCACATCCCTGCGCGCCGCCCGTACAGTGGCTGCATGCCCCTCCGCCGCATCGCCAACATCGCACTGGTGGCAGCCATCCCGGTGCTTGCCATCGGGGCGTCCCCGGCCCTCGCGGGGCTTGGCCCCCAGGACGGCCCGTCGGTGACCATCGTGGTGAGCGGCCCCGGGCTGCTCACGGCCCATGGGTGGCTCAGCATTGATCCGGCGGATCGGCCCGTGACGACCTTCACGCTGGTGCCGAATCAGGATCCGTTCGTGGCCACGGCTGTGCCGTATGTGTCAGGGGAGTTCGCCGGCTGGGGCGGGGCGTGCACGGGCACCTTCGGCATGTGCATCGTTGATATGAGCCAGAACCAGTGCCTCATCGCAGGGTTCCAGCCCATCGGCGGGCCCCCCATCGACCTTGCCGCGCTCAACACGTACTGCCCGCAGCCATTGGGGGGGAACGGCACGCCCGCACCGGTGCCGAGCACCCCATCGGCGTCGTCGGGCAGTGGCACCGGTGCCGCAGGGGGCCCCGACCGCAGGGCAGCGTTGGTGGTTGCCCCGGGCGCGCCCGCGCTCACCCGCGCGGCGTCGCGCGTGCAGGGCAAGGCCACCGTGGTGACGGGTGTATTGCCCGCCAACGCCCGCAGGGTGGTGTCGTCGGCCTCGTACCTGCCGGCAGCAGGATCCGTGCGCTCGACCGGCACCTGCACCATCCGTCGCCGCGCAGCAGCACGTGCGTTCACCTGCCGCGTGCGCACCCCGCTGAAGGGCCGCTGGCAGGTGGTGACCCAGGCGCTTGATGCCAAGAAGCACGTGGTGGGGCAGGCCACCAGCGTGCTCACTGTGCGCTAGGCGTCGGTCAGCGGGTTCTTCCACCTGATTTCGCTGAACCGGGCGAAGTCGCCGTCGGTCGACACCAGCTCCACACCGTGTTCGATTGCGAGGGCAGCCAGTTTTGCGTCCATCACCAGCGGTCCGGTGATTCCGTGCGTGGTGAGCAGCTCGCTCACGATCGCGAGATGCTGCGGCCCCTCGGTGGGGATCCACGCGGTGGGAGATGCCAGCCACGCATCGACCTGCGCAACTGCCTGACTCGGCGTGAGGGGCTTTGGGTAGCTGCGGGGCGACGTGCTGAGGCGCAGGAATGCGGTGAGGCTCTGCCAGGGCAGACCCACATGCGTCGCGCCGTTCAGCGCACCCTGCAGCCACTCCTTGGCGGCACGGTGGGTGGGCACGCTCGTGTTGGCGGCGTACAGCAGCACATTCGCATCGATGATCATCAGGCGAGCTTCTTGCGCCAGTAGTCCTCTTCGAGCACGTCGAGCACCTCGCCGATGTTGTCAATGGGCATGAACGGCATGCCCATGTCAGACGTGGTCTGAACGAACCGCTTGCGCTTGCCCTGCGGCGCCAATGCTGTTCGCATCGCATCGTTCACCACATCGCTCAGGCCCAGGCCGCGTTCCTTCTGCAGGCGCTCCAGGATCTTTGCGACGTCGGGGTCGAAGGTGACGGTGGTCCTCACGCGCCCCATCTTGTCGGTCTTCTTGTCAGCCATGTGCATCAGGATGCCACAACATGCGCATCAAGATGCATCGGTGCACACGCCCGCTCCCGCATGACACCCGCCGCAGGCAGCGCGGCGATAACGGTGACGTATCCTCGACCCATGAGAACGCACCGCAGCCACCTCGCCCTCGCAGTCGCCGCCGCAGTGGGGATCGGCGCCGTCGCCACCACCAGTGCCTCCGCTGGATTGCTGGCGCAGCGCACCTGCCATGGCCTTCCTGTCACCATCGCCGCGTCGAAGGGCGAGGTACAGGGCACATCGCGTGCCGACGTCATCGCCCTCACGGGTGCCGCTCGCGTGGATGCCGGTGCAGGCAACGACATCATCTGCGGATCGCCGAAGGCCGATGTCATCGATGCGGGCCCTGGCAATGACGTGGTGGCGGCCGGCGCCGGCGCCGATCGCCTTGTCGGCGGGGCAGGGCGTGATCGCCTGTACGGCGACCGCGGCGGAGACCACCTGGTGGGTGGCCCGGGAGCCGACTTCCTCATGGGCGGCCGCGGCCGCGACACCGTGGTGCGTGGCGCGGAGGGGTCGCGTGGTCACAACGAGCAGCAGGTAGGCGACGTTGTGGCCCCGGATACGCGCAGCATCTCGTTGGTGGTCGACATGCAGACCCTCCAGACGATGTACATGGCCAACATGAGCTTCGGCACCGTCGCGGGGAGTGCGACCACGCCGGGCACCCTGCCCGTCGTGTGGAGTGGCTTCCAGCCGCTTGAGAGCAACATGATCGGCCTCGACGGCCAGCTTGCGGCCTACGCGTCGGCATCACCCGAGCTGATGCCCGGCATGACCATTCAGGCCGCAAGCACCATCAACGCGTCGCCGGGCCAGATGTTCAATCTGGTCAGCACGGCCCCGCCACAACTGCAGGCGGCCGGTGCCGGCGCCCCCAATGTGGTGGGCGTCACGAACACAACGGCCAACCCCGCGCTGGTTGGTCTGGCGCGTTCCGCGTGGGTGAATGGCCAGTCGGGGTCGCCCAGCCCGATCACCGCATCGACGGCCTGGGGCTACATGGTCGCCCAGATGCAGGTGCCGACGCAGGCCACGTT
>CAIPNN010000145.1 GCA_903866425.1 uncultured Actinomycetes bacterium | reverse complement strand
GTACCCCAGCGTGGGCCTGCCGGCGCGCCACGCCTCGAGCGCCACCAGCGACAGGCTCTCGTAGGGAGAGGGAAGCACCACCACCTCGGCAGCGGCCAGCAGGTCGGCGCGCTCCTCGTTGCTGATGAACCCGGTGGTGAATACCCAGCCGGGAATGTCGAGGCCGGCCGCCTCTCGGCCCGCGAGCACCAGGCCAAGTTCGCCGCCTGAGTCGCGGTAGGCGGAGTGCGCCCGGATGAGCGCGTCCACGCCCTTCGACGCATCAACGCGCCCGAGGTACAGCGCAAAGCGCCGCGGCAGGGGACGGGTGCGCCGGATGCGATCGGCATCGCCGTCGGGCGCGGGGTCGAGTCCGGCCCCCACCACCACGCCGGGGATGTCACCGGTGCCCACCATCTGCCGCACCAGCGCCTGCTCTTCGGGAACCATGAAGGCATGTGCCCGGGCTGAGCGGATGACCCCACGGGTGAGCGCAAACCGCAGCATGGGCTCCTCGTGCGCCAACGGCACCACGATGGCGCGGTCGCGCACGATGGGCATGGCCATCTGACTGGTGGCGTACAGGTACGTCCAGAGCGCCACCACCCGGGGACAGTCCCTCCCCGGTGCCAGACACCCCCCGGTGTCTGGCACCGGGGGGTGTCTGGCACCCACGTCACGCAAGGCGGTCAACATGTCGCGGGATACCGGGCCTTGTGCCTTTGCCCACTCGGCTTCCAGTACGGGGTCGCCCGGGTTCAGGCCCAGGTGGCGCACCAGATCGGCAGAACGCTGTGGATCGGGTGGGTCAACTGCGAAGCGGCGCACTGTGACGCCGTCATCGGTGGTGGTGCCCACCGGGTAGTACGGCGCCCAGGTGAGGTAGTCGCGCGCGGTGGTGGTGAAGACCGTCACCTCCTCACCTGCCCGCACCAGCGCGCGGGCGGTGTCCCTGCACAGGGCCTCGGCGCCGCCGGCCACCTCGGCTCCGTAGCGCTGCACCACGAAGGCGATCGACACGGGGCTAGGCCTTGCCGGTGTCGGCCTCGAGCTCCGCGATGCGGGCCTCAAGGCGCTTGATCTCCGCCTGCGTGCGGTGGCGATCGCGCTCCAACTGGGCCAGCAGGTCGGCAAGCGCAGGGGTGATGAGTCGCAGCACCGCGCGGCGGCTCTCGCCCACGGCCTTACCGGCGATGCCCTCGCGGGCCGACGGCGCCGGGTCGCTGATGTGCAGCGGCGGCAGGGTGGGCTCGCCTGCGGCCTCGCGCAGTTCGGCCAACAGCTTGTCGGGGTCGGGCTCGGTCAACTCAGTAGGCCCCCCGCTTGAACAGCACGGCCGGAATGGTGCGCACCAGGATCACCAGATCGAGCCAGATCGACCACGTCTCGATGTAATAGAAGTCGAGGCGCACCAGCTCATCGAATGAGAGGTCGCTGCGGCCGCTCACCTGCCACAGGCCGGTCATGCCGGGCAGCACCAGGTAGCGCTTTCGGTGCAGGTCGTCGAGCAGCTGGTAGTCGCGCTCGGGCAGCGGGCGCGGGCCCACAAGCGACATGTTGCCGCGCATCACGTTGAACAGCTGGGGAAGCTCGTCGATTGAGAACCGGCGGAGGAACTTGCCCACCTTCGTCACGCGCGGGTCGTCGCTGATCTTGAACAGGGCGCCATCGGCCTCGTTGCGGTGCTCAAGCTCAACCTGCAACTCGTCGGCGCCCACGCGCATGGTGCGGAACTTGAGGCAGTCGAAGGGGTGCTCCTCAACGCCCACGCGGCGGCTGCGGTAGAGCACCGGGCCGCGATCGGTGAGCCACACGGCCAGCGCCGCCGCGGCGAGGATGGGCGACAGCAGCACGATGAGCAGCGCGCCCACCACAAGGTCGAACCCGCGCTTGGCCAGGAACGCGATGCCGCCGAGCACCGGCGGGCGGAGCTCGAACAGCGGCAGGCCGGGGGCGGGCACGGCGCGGATGGAGTGCGACAGCAGTTGCGCGGTGGTGGGTGCCAGGCGCACGGGGATACCGCGACGACGGCACACGTCGAGCAGGTCGAGAATGGGCCGGTCGCGGCCGGCGGCCCCGGCGAGGATGACCTCGTCAACCTGCTCGGGGTCGAGCATGGCGTCGAGTTCCTCAGCCGACGGGCTCTCGTGGTCGGTGCCCACGCCCGGGATGAGCACGTGCGCGCCGATGACGCGGTAGGCCACGCCGTGGCGGTCGTGGCCGGAACGCTCGAGGCTCTCGGCGATGGGGCCGGTCATGTCGGGGCTTCCCACCAAGAGGGCGCGGCGTTCGAACTTGAGCCAGTCGAGCACCAGGGCCGTCACGCTGTCCCACGATGCCCTGAGCACGATGACCAGCACGCTGATGGTGAACCACGACGAGTAGAACACGTAGAAGGTCTGAAAGCGCCAGCCGCTTGCCAGCACCAGCGCCAGCACGATGACCGTGGCAATGGTGACCGACGAAAGAATGCGGGCAGACCCCCCGCGCTCACCGCGCTCGCGGTACAGGTGGTTCTTGGCGAACACCAGCACCAGCGTGATGGTGACGATGGGCAATGCCTTCTGTTCAACCGACCAGATGGCCCCGCTGTCAACCGGCTGCCCGGTGACCCAAAGCTTGAAGGCGAGCACGGCGTACAGGCCCAGGAATGCGGAGGCCACATCGATGGCCACCAGCGCGCCCACCGAGAACATGCGCCGCAGGTAGTCACGGTGCTGCCGCCCTCGCAGAATCGGCACGAACCGCACGTCGCGCGCGACGCGGTTGGCCGACTCCTCCACGGGCGCCGTGCGGGTGGGTGGTGGCGGCGGCGAGCTCACGCGGTGAGCGTACCCCGCACTACTTCACCTTCACCGTCACGGGCCAGCTGGTGCGAGTGGCCCTGTCGCCGCTCGGCACGTCGCCGGTCCAGGTGGCACGGAACAGGCCGGTGCTGCCCGGCACGATCTTGGCCGCGAACGATCCGTCCTTGCTGGTGGTCACCGTGGCGATGCTGGTCCAGTCCTCACCGTTCTGGCGCTGAATGGTCACCTGGCTGGCCGATCGCGCGTCACGCGACTGGCCCACAAACGTGACCGAGCCGGTCTTGCTGACGGGCTTGGTGCTCACCGGGCCCATGGGCAGCGAGAACACGCCCGCGGCCGGCTTGGACTGACCCGCCTGATTCAGCAGCCCTGATCCCCACGCGCCGTTGTCCTGCAGGAAGTACCACACGAACATGCCGATGCGACGATTGGGGCGCACGCGGCGGTAGGCGTCCTGCAGGTAGTTGGCCTGCTCCGCCTCGCTCACGTTCAG
>CAIPNN010000144.1 GCA_903866425.1 uncultured Actinomycetes bacterium | reverse complement strand
GGCGTCCAGTTCGGGTGGTCAATGCGGAGGCGCAGTGCCTGTGCCCCAACAACAGCCGCCGATGCTGATGTGCCCGTGAGCGGCGCTTCCTGCGCATGGCCGGCCTCGTCACGACCCGGGTACGCCGCCTCAACGCCCACCGCCGGCGCTACAACCTGCGGCTCCAGACGCCCGAGCGCGCTCGGTCCGGTTGACGAGAACGACGCCACAGTGACCGGCGCCGACGCCCGTTCAGTCGGGGTGACGGCCAGCGTCATCGACGGATTGCGCCGGAACAACTCGACAAGCGCCTTTCCCTGGGCGGGCCCCATGCCCACAATCGGAATCGGCGCATCCGCGCCTGCTGCGACACCCGGGAACACCCCGGGGCCATCGGCATCCCACACGATGACAGCCTTGGCGCCCGCGCCCGCGGCCCGGCGCGCAACGGCGCCGAGCGGACCGCCACCCCGGGTGACCATGGCGATGGCACCAGCCACGGTGCTGCGGCCATCAGGCCCTGCGAAGTCGCCCACATCGAGGCCCGTCCCCACGCCATCGCTGCCAGACGCAAGGACGAGCGGCAGGCCAGCGGCCAATGTGCTGTCGGGGTCCGAGCCGAGCAGCGGGAGCCCGGCGAGCGCCGCGGCCGCAGGGCCCACCGACGCCGCGACATCAGCGGTGCGAGGGCTCGAATCGCCCGAGAGGCCACCGACGGTGAGCACGCCGGGTGCGCTTGCCGGCTGCCCCACCGAACCCGGCACGAGACCCGTGGGGCCATCGTTGCCTGCGGGCACCACAACCACTGCGCCAGCACGGTTGGCTGCCGACAGCGCAAGCGCGACCGGATCAACACCGCTGCCACCGAAACCGCGGGCAAGACCCATGACGACGACGTCGGCCGTGTCGTCGGGCATGCCATCGCGGTTCGGGTCGACGGCCATCTCAAGCGCCGCAAGCACGCGGTCTGACCGGGCGAGCGTGCGCACCTGGCGATCGACCATCTCGCGAGCCGTCACGCGGTAGGCCAGCAGCCGCGGGATCTGCGTGGCAGGCAAGCCGCTCAGTGCGGGTGAGCGCAGCAGAATCGATGCCATCTGCGTGCCGTGCGCTTCAGACGCCGGGTCGGCGGGGTCTGGGGACGGGTCGGCATCGACGTCGACCAGATCGGCGCCGCCGATAATGAGACGGTTCGCACCGATTCCCCCACCAAGCCAGGGGTGCGTGGTGTCAACACCGGCGTCGATGAGTGCCACGTGCGCGGGATGGCCAGCGCCCGCCGGACCCGGATCCGCCGCGCCGGAGGCGCCATCTGGGGTCGGAACCGGGTCGATGGCTGCGGCTGCGGCCGGTGCGAGATAGCGAACCGGCACGACGGCCGAGATACCTGTGATCTCACCGAGTGCCGCAAGGTGCCCGGCAGGTACGCGAACCGCGAGACCGTTGATCAGCGTGCGGTAGCGGTGTGTGACGACACCGCCGAGCCCCTGGACGTCGCCCTCCACGGCGAGTTGATCGGCCTGCAT
This sequence comes from uncultured Actinomycetes bacterium, assembly GCA_903866425.1. Lineage (GTDB taxonomy): Bacteria > Actinomycetota > Thermoleophilia > Miltoncostaeales > Miltoncostaeaceae > SYFI01. Next base: position 574 of record CAIPNN010000144.1, on the reverse strand, counting down.
CCGCGTGATGGCCGCCGCACGATCGCCCACGTCAACGGCGGCAACTGACGCCCCGTCGAGGATGATGATTGCCGACTCGGTGTCGTCAGTGGCCACGACCTGCGGGGTGCGATGGCCCGATACCCAGTCATGCCACGCCGTGGCGGCGAGGAGCGCATCGGCGGGCTGGCTATCAGTGGCGCCGATACCCGCCATCACGACGGTGGGCACCAGCACCGCCACACCAGCGGCAATTGCCACGCTCATGCGCCTGCTCAGACGCATGCTTCGTCGACGCGCACGGCTCATGCGGCGATACCCCCCGGAGGCGCGGTGGCAATGGCGTCCTCACCCACAAAGTCGGGCCACGCGATGATCGGCGTGAATGCGGCAGCGGCGGCGATCATTGCTGCATTATCGGTGCAAAGGGCGCGATCGGGAATCGCAAGTTGCAAACCGCGTTCCGCGGCGCCCTCGGTCACCAGTTCGCGCAGTCGCCCATTGGCCGCGACACCGCCCCCGATCGACACCGCCGGCACCCCGTGGGTATCAGCGGCGCGCATCAGCTTGTCGGCCAGCGGACGCACGATGGCCT
>CAIPNN010000143.1 GCA_903866425.1 uncultured Actinomycetes bacterium | reverse complement strand
GCTGGCCGCCCGCGCCGAGCAGGCCATGGATGGCGTCGACATCCTCATCAATTCGGCAAGCACCTGGGAGTCGGGCCCGTTTGACGAGGTGACGCGTGACGACTGGGACCGCGCGCTCGCGGTGAACCTCACCACGCCCATGTTCCTGTCGCAGGCCATCGGATCGGCCATGGCCGCCCGTGGCTTCGGGCGCATCGTCAACATCGCTGACACCAGCGCCACGCGCCCGTGGGTGCACCGCGCCCCGCACTCGGTGTCGAAAACAGGGCTCGTCATGCTCACGCGCCTGCTGTCGCAGGCCTACGCGCCGCATGTACTGACCAACGCCATCTCCCCGGGCTCCGTGCTGGTGCCAGATGGCGCAGGTCCTGAGGTGGAGCAGAACCTTGCCGCCGAGACGTTCGTGGGCCATATCGGCACCCCGGGAGACGTCGTGGATGCCATGCTCTATCTCGTGAGCGCAGAATTCGTGACCGGACAGGTACTGGTGGTCGACGGCGGCCAGTCGGAGCACACGTGACCGGGGTCGCGCCGGGCCGTCTCATCTCGTGGGTCATCACCGCAGTGCTGGTGGGCTGGCTGGTGGTCTACAACATCATGCGCGTGGCGGGCAGCACCCCCGCCGACGCCGCCCTGCCGTCGTTCCTCATCGGTGCCGCGCTCGGCCTCGTGGCGCTCGCCATCATCATGTTCGTGCGTACGCGCCTGATCGCCTCCGGCCGTCTGCACCCGATGGACGCCGATGCCGACGTGCCCGACCCGTCGGCGATCACCCCCGACCAGCGTCGCGTGCTGTCGGCCACCTGGCCCATCATCGCCGTGGCCGCTGTGGTGCAGCTGGTCACCGGCCTGTGGATGCTGTTCGACTGGCAGGGCACCGCCACCGTGGTGCGTGCCACCGCCGAGCTGATCATGGCCATCTGGTTCATCTTCGCCGCGGTGTGGATGGGCTGGGAGGCCCGCAACCTGCGCGGCATGGATGCCGGCGGCATTGATTCTGTGGCCCTCGGCGCCCTGCTCACCGCCGTGCTCGCGGGCGTGGGTATCTCACGCCAGTTCGTCACGGGGATGCAGGTCATCACCGTCATCGTGGTGGGCGTGGCCAGCGTTATCGCGTACTGGGTGGTGTGGTACCTGGTGCGCCGCCGCGGCGTGCCATCCATGGCGATCATCGCGGGCCTCATCTCGCTGGCCGCGCTGCTCTTGCCCCTGCTCACCAGGTGAGCGCCCGGTTGGAGTGCCCGCTGTGTGGGCAGGTGGTGGTGGACGGCACGGGCGACATCGTGGCCGGTGTGTGCCACGGGTGTGGCGCGCGCTACGAGGGTGGGGAGGGAGACGCCCCGGGGTCGGTTGCCGCCGCGGTGGCGGGCTTCGGTGCCGACGACCTCGATGCCCGCGAGGTGCTCGACGCCGTGTTCCGCCTCACGCCTGCGCAGTCGGCCGAGCGGGGGGTGTCAATCACCAGCGACACCCGGGACGACTTCTACCGCTGGTGGCTGTTCGTGCGCGCAGGCGAGTCGGGGGAGCCCGCGGACGTGCTGCGTCAGGTGGTCGGGCGGTAGATCTGAAACCCGATGTTGGCCGACGCCTTGCCCTTGTAGAAGTTGCGGCCGGTGAGCCCCGTGAAGCTCTTCACCACGAACCCCTTGTGGGTGCCGTTGGCCAGGTAGGTGGTGGCCACCTTGCGCACCACCGCACACTTGATCAACTGCTTCTTGGTGGGTGCGAAGTCGTTGAGAAACCACGTGCCGGTCTTGGCGATACCAAGCTCGGGATGCGGAGTGGTCACCTCGATCTTGCCGCAGCTCATGGCCACACCCTGCCCGCCCGCGAGTGCGGCGGTGGGGATGGCGAGGGCAACGAGGGCGGCGGAGGTCAGCGCGATCTTGTTCATACGACGACTGTAAACGCCCGCGAGCACATAGGCTGCCGCGGATGATCCTTCACAACATTGACGGCCTGGCCGCTGGCGGCGTGGTGTGGATGCACCTCACGGATATTCCGGGCGACATGCACCCGTGTGGCGAGTGCGCGTTTCCGCTCGACGGCGACCCCGTGGCGCTCATCGACGAGATCCACGAGAACGGCACCCAGGCCCTGCCAACGCGCGATCCCGAGCCCGAGCGCACCTTCCTCACCATCACCCCCGACGAGCCATCGCTCGGCACGCTGGCCATCAGCGCCACCGGCGTGGTGGCGGTATTGCCGCGGCTTGTCACAGGCGAACTGCCGGATGTGGAGCGGGGTGTGCCCATCGGTCATCACCCGACCCCTGAGGATGTGGCGCGCGGATGGGGCCGGTGGCTGTTCGCCCGCGACGCCTGGCGCCGGGCGTTTGCCAATGCCAAGGCCGACCCCGGCACCACGTGCTGGGAGATCATCGCCCCGGGTGTGGGGATCGCCGTGGTGCAGGCGCCCAAGGGCGAGACCGCCACAGTTGACCTGTCGGGCGGCCCGCTCGACGCGAGCGACGCCGTTCGGGTGCATCCATCCGGAACCGGCTGGTGGCGCGAATGGGACTACGCCGGTGACGTGATTGATCGCGTGACGGCCGTCATGGCGGTGGCCCCCGGGTACTGGGAGACCATCGCCCAGGCAGCCATTCCGCCAGAGGTGCCGGGCCTTGCCTGGGACGCTGGGCGCAACGCCATCGCCGGCGTGGTGGGGGGCATTCCCGTCACCGTCACTGCCGACGAGGTACTGGCCTTCGCGGCGGGGGAGGGCATTACCCCGGCCGAGGCCGCCACCATCATCATGGCCGCCGAACTGCAGCCGTTCATCCACTCCGCTACTTGATCGTGAAGTAGGTGGGGTAGGTGGACGCGTACGACATCCCGGTGGTGCGGTCGTTGATCTTGGCCGACACCGCCCACAGGCCGTGCCGGTAGCGGTC
>CAIPNN010000142.1 GCA_903866425.1 uncultured Actinomycetes bacterium | reverse complement strand
GCGCAAACTTCTATTGGGCCTCCGTGCACAATGTGACGCTAGGTAATTCGACGGTCGGTTGGGGGCAAGCCAACTGGACCAGCGCCAGCGGGTGTTCGACGGTGACACCTAACGTGCTACCGATTAGAGATCCGGCATGGGTCGACGTCCAACAATTTGTGGGATACAACAACTGGGCCAACGATGGAAAGTGCGCCCTATAGCGACCGCACCGCAACGCCTCTAGCCGCAACGGCAGGGTGACCAACACCGGCTGCTGACCTCTCGCAAGCGGGCGATAGATGCAAAGAGAAAGGGCCCGCATGTGCGGGCCCTTTCGGTTTCTGTAGGCGACGTGTGTCGGGCGTGGCCTACTGGAAGAGCTGGAAGCCGATCTTCGCGGAGGGGTCACCCTTATAGAGGTTGCGGCCCTTCAGTCCCTTGAAGGCCATCACGGTGTAGCCGCTCGCCTTGCCGGTGCTCAGGTAGGTGTTGGCCACCTGCTTGACCGTCGAGCACGAGATGAGCTTGCCCGTGGCGGGGGCGAAGGAGCTGAGCTTCCAGGTGCTGTACGTGCGGATCCACGAGGGCTTGGCGGTGGTCACCACGATGCTGCCGCAGTCCTTGGCGGCACCCTGACCGCCACCGAGGCTCACGGCCGGGGTGGCTGCCAATGCGATGGCGGCGGCGGTGGCGAGGATGATTGGGCGGCGCATGGGGCCTTTCCGTGGGGCGCGGGGCGCGGTTGCTAGAGGACGGCGATGAAGAACACGACGAACGCGATGATCACCACGATTGAGACGGCTGCGAGGAACGGCCTGCGTCCGTCGGGAGGAGGAACACTCATGGCGCGAGCCTAGTGGCCCACCTCGGCGTCGTGGCGCATCACGCCTTTGACATTTCCTTACCCATCGCACGACGAATCGCCGACATCTCCTCACTCACGGATCATGGGCGCGTCATACGTTTCTCCCCATGGACGCGACGGGGGAGACGAGCACGTGATGAGTCGACGTGGGGCAACGCTTACCGGGGTGCTGGCCGCAGGCCTCACCGCGACCGTTGGCTACGCGGGGGCCCAGATGCTCGTGCTCGGACCGTCGGCGCCGGCCGACTCGGGGGGGACGGCTGTTGCGCGCGCCTCCGGCCAGCTGGGTTCGCTGCAAGGCGGGCCCAGCCGGTCGGTGGCGTCGGCTCCTTCGCCGCAGACGCAGTCGTACTCGGCACCCCAGGCCACCTACACGCCTGCAGCGCCGGTGGCATCCACCAGCAGCTCCTGACGGCCAGCCGTGCCCGCCGGTAGCGTGGGCGTGTGCGTACAGGACGGATCATCAGCGCCGCAGTCATCGGAGCGGGGCTCATTGGGGCAACCGCGCTGGCCCGCGCCGTGCGCGGGGTGCAGGCGCCAGCCGCTGGCGACATCGCCGGGTTTCTGGAGTTGCCCATTGACGAGCGTGAGCGCAGGCCCGTGGTGGCCGTGCTGGGCGCAAGCATCGTGCGGGGCCGGGCCAGCGTCGACTTCGTGCGCATCCTGCGTGAGGACTTCCCCGACCTGGCCTTTGTCAACGGCGGAGTGAACAGCCGGGTCGCGTGGGAGCTCTTGAAGAGCATGGACGACGTCATGGCCTGCGCACCGTCAGCGGCGATCATCCTCATCGGCACCAACGATGTTGAGGCCACGCTGGCCCCCGACGGCGGCAAGAGCGTGATGCGCTCCAAGGAACTGCCGCAGGTGCCCTCACTCGACTTCTACGGCGAGTGCCTCACGGCAATCGTCGATCGCCTGCACGAGGGTGGTGCCCGCGTGGCCGTGTGCTCGCTGCCGCCCCTCGGGCAGACCTTGGCCGATCAGGCCAATGAGCGCACCCGTGAGTTCAACCGGGTCATCGAGGTGGTGTGCGAGTCGCGCGAGGCCACGTACCTGCCGGTGAACGAGCGCATGAGCGACATGCTGCGCGACCACGCGGTAGATGCCGAGCAGCCCTTCACCGGGTCATGGCGCCCGGGTATCGAGTCGCTGGTGCGGCACTTCGTGGGCCGTCAGTCATTCGACGACATCAGCGACCTCAGCGGCAGGATGCTGTCGCCGGACGGCGTGCACCTCAACAGTGTCGGGGCCCACGTGGTGGCCGATCTTGCAGCGGGGTTTCTCTCCGCCGACTGAGGGCTACTTGATGGTGACGGTGGCCCGGCCCGTCCAGGCGGGTGTTGTCCGGTACTTGGCCACGCGCAGCGCGATCTTGCAGGTGCCCGCCCGCCTGGGGGCCACCAGGCGGCCGCTTCGGATTGCGCACGGCCCTGTCTCCGACCATGTGCGCTTGCCCCGCGATGCGGGCGGCACGATGAGTCGTGTGAGCGGGGTACGCGATCCGCGGGCCACGGTGCGACGTGAGGTGCGGCCGGTGGGCAGGGGCCCGTCGGTGGTGGCCGTGGGCGCGTTGGACGGGGTGGAGGCCGGCCGCGGGGTGGAGGTGACGCTGAACTGCATATCGCTGGCCGAGGGCACGGCGCCAAGCGCGCAGGTGAGCGGGCCCGACGTCCAGGTGCACGAGGCACCCGAGGGCTGTGCGGTGGCGGTGTACGACGCGATGTCGCCGGCCGCGGCACTCCACGATGCGGACACGCCGCCCTCGGGGAAGTTGACCAGTGCGCCGCTCTCTGAGCGCAAGCGGATGCTCCCAGCACCCAGTGCGATGTTGGTCGGCCCGGTGTACAGCTGGTGGCCGTCGGACGTGACATCGGCGCCCAGGGTCACGTTGCCGAGCACCGTCGTCAGTGATCCGACGCACTCAATCGGCGCGGTCACGCGCAGGTCACCGGTGACTATCACGGGGCCGCCCTCGCATGCGTCGGCGGCGTCAATGGAACCCACCCCGTGGGTCGGGGGCATACCGGCGAGAATCGTGGTGGCGCCGGTGAGGGATGCGCTGCTGGTCGGGACCACGCTGAGGCCCCCGGCGATGTCGAGGGTGCCGCCGGCGTGCAGGCTTGCGGTGGTTGATGGGCTGCCGCTCAGCACGCTGGTGATGCCCTTGAGGGTGATGTCGCCCGGCAGGTATGTGGTGCCCTTGGTGCTGAAGACACCGTCCACCACCAGGTTGGACGTGCGGATGGGGGGCGACGCGATGCCCGTGTCGCATATGGCCTGGTTGCTGACGGCGCCGCCGACGCAGTTGGGCTCGGCCTCGATGCCCTGTCGTGCCGTGATGATGTCGGCCTGGATGCTCCGCGTCGCGGCGCCCGACAGGTACGCGGTGTCGTCGAATGCCAGGTCCCAGACGTCGGAGATGTCGGCCGCGAGGTGCGTCTTGCCGGTCACCTCGATGGTGCCCATGTTGCTCCACGGGCCAAGTGCGCTGACCTCCCCGTCGAGCTTGAGCCCTGCGCCGGTGGCCCCGGGGCCACCGGCGGCATCGAGCGAGCAACCCGTGATCTCCGCATCGGCGCATCCCACCTGCTGGTGCACGGACCCCTGCAGGATGATGGTGGGCGATGTGATGGCGAGGGGCGGGTATGCCGGAGACGTCACCGCGAGGTCTCCGAGTGCGATCAGGTTGCTCGCACTGAGGGCACCCCTGGCGGCGACTGTCGAGTTGGCGCGGATGTCGTGGGCGCCGCTTACCCCATCGGTGCGCCACGGCCCATGCACCGTCAGGTCCTTGCCGTTGCCGTCGATGGCCGTGGTGAACACACGGTTCGTCGCGGTGATCGATTTCGCCGTGGGCTCGCTGCCGCCGTTCCCCAGCAGGATGCGCGACATGGTTGACCGCAGCCAGACGGTGTCAGCGCTGTCGATGCTGTTCATCAACAGGATGCTCGGCGCGTCGATCGCGAGCGACGTGGTACCGAACGAGATGGGGTCGCCACCTGCACGGTCGACGCGGGCCGATGACTCCGCATTGTTGAGGCTGACCGTCAGTGGGTCCCGATAGGCATCCGCGCCACCGGAGACCTTCACCTTGACCGGCCCGGTGGCATCAACGATGTTGATGTTGGAGAGCGGCACACTGCCGGCCTCACCGCTCGATGCGGACAGCACGGTGAGGCCGTAGATCGGGTCGGGCGTTTCATACGCGAGGATGCCGCTGCGTCCGGTACCGCTCCACGGCACGGTGCGCCCGGCGTCGGCCGTGGCCGAGATGCCGTACTGCCCCGGGTGGATGGTCTCGATGTGGACGGTCTCGCCCGTGCCGCCGGTGAGCGTCAACTCCCGGGTGCCGGCGTCGTACGAGAACGACGCGGCGCTGGCGGTGGATGCCAGAAGGCCGAGCGCGAGCATGGCGACGCCGAGGAGGGCTGCGCGGAGGGTGCGAGGCATGAGCGAACGGTACCGCGCGCCGTCAGCGGCGGTGCAACACCCGGGTGCGGCTACGCCGGTTTGCGGGCGATGGCGTACAGCTTGGTGAATTCGTACGTCCATCCGCGCGGCCCCGACATCTCGTGCATCTTGGCCTCCACCCTGGCCATGTACTCGGCAACCTCGCCCTCGGACGGGTCACCGATCAGGTGGCCGGCGACGACCCGCATGCGCTCCATGTAGGCCTCCACGGTGGTGTAGCGCACGCGGCGCTCCATCCACACGTCCTCCACCTCGAGCCCGGCCTGCAGGAGGTAGTCCTCCATCTCGGGGATGTCGCGCTGCACGGCGTCGAACGCCCCGAGCCAGGTGTAATTGACCGGCTCAGTGTTGGCGAGCACGTCACGATATGCCTGGTCGCCTCCGCGCCCTGAGCACAGGATGGCCAGCACACCGCCGGGCTTGAGGGTGCGCGCCATCGCCTTTGCGGCATCCCACTTGTTGGGGAACCAGTGGTAGGCCATGGAGCAGATGCCCAGGTCGAAGGCCGCATCGGGCACCGGCATGTGTTCCACATCACCATGGGCCAGCGTGATCTCGACGCCCTCAATGCCGCCGAGCTTGGCCTGAAACTGCTCCAGCATGCCCTCCGACGGGTCAACGCCGGTAATGCGGGCAGGGTGGAAGCGGTCAACCAGTGCCTGCGTTGTCCAGCCGGTGCCGCAGCCGATATCGATGACGTCGTCGTACTGCCCGGCGGGGATCGACATGATCAGTCGCTGGGCGCCACCGATGTTGAAGCGCACCGCGTCGTCATAGTCGGCGGCGGTATCGGTGAATCCCTCGGCGACGAGGTTCGGCTGGTTGCTGCTCAACGGTGCCTCCGGGTGATGGACGCCGCGACCCTACCGCGCTCAGCCTGCCCGCAGCACGATGCGCGCGCAGCTGGGCTCGCCGTAGTCCTGCTTGGGCGCGGCCGACGCAACGCAGAAGTACAGCGGCCTCGTCTGCGTCTTGGGCACGCGCCAACGCACGGTGTACGTGTACTGGCTCGACATGGGGCCGAGGACGGTCTCGATTGAGCGCACCACGCGTCCGCGGTCATCGAGAATGGCGATGTACTCCTGGCTGGTGGGGGACGGCCCGATCACGCGGTACGGCAGGTCGATTGCCGCGCCGCGCCGACCCACCACCCGCTGGGCGCGGGTGCGGAGCGTCGGGGGCGGCAGCGTGATGGTGGTGGGGGGCACCCCGTCCATGATCTGCGTGGCCCAGTCGAAGATGGCACTGGTGCGTGCGTAGACACCCGGCGTGTAGGCGCGCGCGCATCCCTGGCCCCACGAAACGACCCCGACCAGCACGGGAGTACCGGGGGTTGTGACCACGAGTGGCCCGCCGGAGTCGCCCTGACACGAGTCGGTGCGGTTGGCGGTACCGCCGGCGCACATCTCGCGCGCGGCAACCACTCCGCCGCCGAGGGCGGTGTTGCAGTCACGCACGGCGACGACGGGCAGGGGCACCTGGCGCGCCACGGTGGGGAAGACTCCGGCGTCCTCCCCGGTGTCGCCCCAGCCGGCCACCGACGCGCGGGTGCCGGGAGTGATGAGGTTTGTCTGGGCACGCGTCATCAGCGGCACGGGCGGTGCAGCAGTGGGAATGGCGAGCCGCAGCAGCGCTGAATCACTGGCCTTCGGGTACCCGGGGAAGACGGCCACCTGCGTGACCGGCGACTCCACGCCGAGCCCGGTCTGCAGGCTGATGGTGCCTGTGAGTACATTCACCGTTGAGGGGTCCACGGGTACGCCGGCGTCGTTGGTGACGCAGTGCGCGGCCGTCAGCACCCACCCGGGCGCCACCACACTGGCGCCGCAGAACTGACGCTCGAACGGCGCCTTGGTGCCGGGGGTGAGCAGGGCGGCGAGGAACGGCCAGTTCTGGGCCGATGCCTGCGAGCCGCCCACGATGCGCGACTGCCTGCCGTTGCTCACCGCGGCAGCAGTTCCGCTGATGCCCAGCGCGCCGACGACGAGCAGTGCAAGGGCGAAACCGAGTGCGGCGCGCCAGGGGCGGCGCGGGAGCGATGAGCCGTTCATCGTGACGTCCTGATCAGGGGGCGCGGAATACGGCCACGGTACCGGCACACCGGGTTTGCGGCAACGTCTGCGGGTGGGCGATAGCGTCACCGCATGAACCGACGCCTGATCGCCTTCGCGGTACTCGCGCTCGTGCCATCGATGGCCATGGGCGCGCCGACCGACGCACAGTTGGCCGGCCAGCGCATTGCGTGGCCTGTTGATGGCACCACGGTGAGCGCCTCAATGCGCGCCGCCATTCAGCGTGGTGAGGTGGGTGCGGTCATCCTGTTCGGCCGCAATACGGCCTCGCCCGCTGCGCTGTCGCGCCTCACCAGGAGCCTGCAGGCCATTCCGCGGCCCGCTGCCGTTGACGCGCCCATTCTGGTGATGACCGATCAGGAGGGCGGTCTGGTGAAGCGCGTGGCCAGCGTGCCGCCCAGCATGAGCGCGGCGCGTATGGGCGCCACCATGACACCGGCGCAGATCCGCGCGCAGGGTGCGGCCACGGGGAAGGGGCTCGTTGCCCTTGGGATCAATGCCGATCTGGCGCCGGTGTGCGATATCGCCGTGAGGGGCCGCGATATCGCGCGCGATCAGCGGGCGTTCGGTGCAACCCCGGCGAAGGCCGGTGCCGACTGCACGGCATTCGCACAGGGGCTCGCAGCGGGTGGGGCCGCCGCGGCTGCCAAGCACTTCCCGGGGTTCGGGTTCGCCCGCGTCAATACCGACAACGCCCCGGTGCGCATAACCGCCACGCGGTCACAGCTGATGTCGCAGCTGGCACCGTTTCGTCAGGCCATCGGCGCACGGGTGCCGATGATGCTGGTGTCGTCGGCCATTTACCCGGCGCTCGCCCCGCAGCCGGCGCTTTTGTCGAAGGCGGTGGTGGTTGATCTGCTGCGCGGCACGCTCGGCTTCAAGGGCGTCACCGTGGCCGATGCGATTGATGCGGTCGCGCTCAAGCCATGGGGTGGTGTGCGCGGCGCATCCCGGCGTGCTGCTGCGGCGGGGATTGATCTGGTGCTGGTCACTGGCACTGAGGCCTCGGCACGTCAGGCCCAGGCAGCGGTGGCGTCGGCCATTGCGTCGGGGGCTGTCTCCCGCACCGACGCGCAGGCCTCACTCAACCGCGTGCTCGCGCTCAGGCGCCATCCCGCGACGGGATAGGCGGGCGGTCCAACCACGCCGTCAGGGCCAGCACCACGGCCTGGCAGCTGAACGCATGTGCGCCCATGCCCGTGCCGTCAATCGGGTCGTTGTATTCGCGAAAGCCCTGCGCATCGAGACGCTCCTCGATGCGCGCCACCAGCATGGCCGCCTCGGCATGCCTGCCAAGGCGCAGCAGGCCGGGTACCACGAATGGGGGAGTGAAGGGCCAGGACGGGCCGCGCCAGTACTGCGGCACCACGCGTCCGTCGCCGCGCATGAATAGCGGGTCGGACAGGCTCACCGATGGCACCGGGTGGGGTGGATCAAAACGGTCTGCGCTGAGGATCCACTCATCGAGCAGGCGCTGCGCGATCTCATCGGGCAGGTCGGGCAGCGCGATGGGCGCGATGCCCTGCCACACGTCGCACGGCAGGTGCGTGCCGTCGGGCAGCGTGGTGCGGAAGATCCCCGCGTCGTCGTCCCACAGGAAGGCGACCATCGCCTGAGTGATCTCGCGGGCGCGGTCGCGGGCACCGGGATGGCCCAGGGCAGCGAGCCCCAGATGCCCGAGCGCCCACGATGCATTCACCAGGGGGCACGCCACGTTGAATCCCCCGTCGGCGCGTGTGCGGGCAAATGAGAACCCGCGCCTGCGCACCTCGTTCACCAGCACCGCGAACCCGGGGCCTCCATGGGCCTTCCACCCGAGGGGCGCGTCGAACACCGGCGAGGCATCGCAACCGGTTTCGTCGGGCAGGATGACCCAGGCAAGCCCCGTGTCGTCCACGCGCTCTCGCTCGATCCACGCGTGGTACCGGGGGATGGCCTCAAGGCCCTCGGCCACGAACGCCTCGTCGCCCAGCCGCTCCGCAATCTCGGCCCACACCCACCCGAGAAAGGGGGGCTGGATGGTTGAGGTGGTGAGGTCGCGCCGACGGGCCACGTTGTAGAAGCCGGCCCGGGCCAGGCGCACCGGCGCGTCCCAGAAGATGGTGTGGCCGATCAGCCCGTCGTCGCGCTGCGCGGCGGCGAGGGACCGCACTTCCTGTGCGGCACGCAGTGGATCGACCTCGTTCCATGCGAGGGCGTGCATGAGGGAGTCCCAGAACCACTGGTACGGGTACTTCTCACCGTCGGGGCACGTGTACCCGTAGGGCGTGCCATTGCGGCCGATCCCCTCGCGCCAGTTGGCGCCGAGCAGCGCGGTTGCGCCCCGTCGTACCCGTGTGCGTACCGCGTGCATGACGTGAGCATGCCCAAAAAGGCGGGTGGCCGGGCGATTTCTCGCCCGGCTCCACTCTCCCCGAAGGGAGGCGGTCGGCGGTGGATGGCGCTGGGACCCCCCCGAGTCCCTGCACGATCAAGCCCCCCCGAGCTTGAAGCATCCACCGCACGTACCCGCCATGCGCCTGAGCCCTTGTGGGGTGCTCAGTGCATGAAATGAAGGTAACACGACCCCCGACCCCCGAGGGTCGGTACTGCGTTATGTGTCAGTAAACGTTTACAAGCGGCCCTCATTCTCTAAACGTTTGTCACTCCGACCCCTACCCTCAGAGGCACATGGCACGCCTGCCCATTCATCGCGAAGAGCATGTGACCGACCGCACCGGCTGGCTGCGGGCCGCCGTGCTGGGGGCCAACGACGGCCTGCTTTCCACTGCCAGCCTGGTGCTGGGCGTTGCCGCCGCCGGTGGTTCGCAGGCTGCAGTGCTCACCGCGGGCATCGCGGGCCTCGCTGCTGGTGCCATGTCGATGGCGTCGGGTGAATACGTGTCGGTGTCTTCGCAGCGCGACGCCGAGCGGGCCGATCTGGCACGCGAGGCGCAGGAACTGGAGGACGACCCCGAGGGCGAGCTCGACGAGCTGGCCGGAATCTACGAGGGCAAGGGCCTGACGCCGGCGCTGGCACGTGAGGTGGCCGAGGAACTGTCGAAGGGCGACCGGCTTGCCGTGCATGCCCGCGACGAACTGGGGCTCGACCAGAACGCCCTTGCCCGCCCGGTGCAGGCGGCCGTCGCATCGGCCATCTCATTTGCAATCGGTGCGGCGATTCCCATCATCGTGTGCCTGCCCGGTATCTCGAACGCCGCGCGCATCTGGGGCATCGTCATCACCACCATCATCGGGCTGATCATCCTCGGCGCGGTGGGCGCGCGACTTGGCAAGGCGCCCGTGCTGCGGGCATCGGCGCGCGTGGTGATGTGGGGAGTGGCTGCCATGGCCGTCACATCGGCCATCGGACTTCTGGTGGGGCAGGCGGTCTAGCGGCTGTCGTGCTCGCTGCGCTCACGCCGGGCGCTCGAGGCGATGAGGTCAACGCGCAGGGCAACGGTGAGGGCATCCACCTTGGCATCGCCCTCGAGCCGATCGGCCACGTGCCAGGCCTCCTGCGAGAGATATTCGAGGCGTTCGATGGCATCCGGCAGGTGGCGCACCCGCCGCGCCTCGTTCTCGAGGTAGGCGAGGATTTCGGCCTGCTCGTGGGTGGTCCACTTGGGAAGGGTGCCGGGCCACTCAGGGTTGCGGGCGATGAGCCACCACAGCACCGCGAGCAGCGGCAGCTTGAGCGCAACCACCACGAACAGCACGTACATGCCCTTGAACCAGCCGGGGCCGCCGATGCTGGGTGTGAGCGTCACCAACACGGTGCCGAAGATCGCCATTGCCAGCGTCACGACGATCACGGGCGCCACGCGGCGCAGGACGGGGGTCGGGGAACTTCCGCAGAGAAGCCAACGGATCATAAGGGGGATGACTAGCATCCCCCGCCGTCATGCACGTGATCCTTCCGGATGGAAACCAGCTCGAATTGCCCGACGGCGCGACCGGCCACGATGCCGCGGCGGCCATTGGCCCCGGGCTCGCAAAGGCCGCTCTTGCCATTCGTGTGGGCGATGAGATGCGCGACCTCGCCCGGCCGCTCGCCGACGGCGAGCAGATCGCCATCGTCACGGGCAAGAGCGGTGACGACCACCTGTACGTGATGCGCCACTCGGCCGCGCACGTGATGGCCGAGGCCGTCATGAGCCTGTTCCCCGGCACACGTTTCGGGTTCGGGCCGCCCATCGAAGACGGCTTCTATTACGACTTCGAGCTCGACGCGCCCATCACCGAGGACGACTTCCCGGCCATCGAGGCCGAGATCAACCGCATTGCCAAGGCCAAGGCGCCATTTGAGCGCAGCGTCATGAGCATCCCCGACGCCGCCACCTTCTTCGCCGAGCGCGGGCAGCCCTACAAGGTTGACCAGGTGGAGGAACTCGGCCGCCAGGGCGAGGCCGACGTGTCGCTCTACCAGGAGCGCGACTTCATCGATCTGTGCCGCGGCCCGCACGTGCACCACACGGGCAACATCGGCAAGGTCAAGTTGCTGTCGGTCGCCGGCGCGTACTGGCGCGGCAGCGAGAAGAACCCCATGCTCACCCGCGTGTACGCCACGTCATTTCCGTCACAGACGGAACTCGACGAGTACCTCGAGCGCATCGAGGCCGCCAAGGCCCGCGACCACCGCAGGGTGGGACGCGATCTGGGCATCTTCTACTTCGACGAGGCCGGCCCCGGGTTCCCGTTCTTCCTGCCCAAGGGCATGGTGGTGGTCAACGAGATCCAGTCGGCGCTGCGCACCGAGCTCGAGGCCATGGGGTACGACGAGATCCGCACCCCCACGATGTTGAGCGACGAGTTGTGGCACCAGAGCGGCCACTACGACAACTACGCCGACAACATGTACTTCACCGAGGTGGATGGGCAGGGCTTTGCGGTGAAGCCCATGAACTGCCCCGGCGCCTGTCTCGTGTTCCGATCCACCCGCCGTTCGTACCGCGAGCTGCCGCTGCGCCTTGCCGAGTTCGGCCATGTGCACCGTCACGAGCTGTCGGGTGTGCTGCATGGCCTGTTCCGCGTGCGCGCGTTCACGCAGGACGACGCCCACGTGTTCTGCCGCATCGACCAGGTGCAGAGCGAGGTGCGGTCCATCCTCGACCTCACCGAGCGCTTCTATGCCCGCTTCGGGTTCGAGGACGTGCGCATGTACCTGAGCACGCGCCCCGAGAAGGCCACTGGCACGCAGGACATGTGGGATCGCGCCGAAGAAGCGCTGCGCCTCGCCCTGGGCGACCGCGAGTACGGCATCAAGGAGGGCGACGGTGCCTTCTACGGCCCCAAGATCGACATCCAGGTGACCGACACGATGGGCCGCTCGTGGCAGCTCGGTACCTGCCAGCTCGACTTCTACATGCCCGAGCGCTTCGGCCTGTCGTACACCTCGGCGGAAGACACCGAGGAGCGCCCGGTCATCATTCACCGCGCAATCACCGGGTCGCTTGAGCGCTTCATCGGCATCGTGCTCGAGGACACCGGCGGCGACCTGCCGTTCTGGCTGGCGCCCGAGCAGGTGCGCGTGATCCCCGTGAGCGACCGGCACGCGCCGTACGCCGACGAGGTGCGGGCCACGCTGCGCGGCGACGGTATTCGCTGCGAGGTCGACTCGCGGTCGGAGAGCATGGGCAAGCGCATCCGCGACGGCGAGCTC
>CAIPNN010000141.1 GCA_903866425.1 uncultured Actinomycetes bacterium | reverse complement strand
GTCAACATCGGCACGATCGGCCACATCGACCACGGCAAGACGAGCCTGACCGCGGCGATCACGAAGTACCTCGCGATGAAGGGCTCGTCCGAGTACCGCGCCTTCGACTCGATCGACAACGCCCCCGAGGAGCGCGAGCGCGGCATCACCATCGCCACCTCGCACGTGGAGTACGAGACGGAGGGCCGTCACTACGCCCACGTCGACTGCCCCGGTCACGCTGACTACATCAAGAACATGATCACGGGTGCCGCCCAGATGGACGGCGCAATCCTCGTGGTGTCGGCCGCTGATGGCCCGATGCCGCAGACCCGTGAGCACATCCTGCTCGCCCGTCAGGTGGGCGTGCCGTACATCGTGGTGGCCCTCAACAAGGCCGACATGGTGGACGACCCCGAGCTCCTCGAGCTCGTGGAGCTTGAGGTCCGTGAGCTCCTGTCTGCCTACGACTTCCCGGGTGACGACATTCCCGTCATCCAGGTGTCCGCTCTCAACGCCCTCAACGGCGACGCGGGTGCACAGGAGCAGATCCTGGAGCTCATGCAGGCTGTGGACGACTACGTGCCGCTCCCCGAGCGCGACGTGGACAAGCCCTTCCTGATGCCCGTTGAGGATGTCTTCACCATTACCGGTCGTGGTACCGTCGCCACCGGTCGTGTTGAGCGCGGCATCGTCAACGTGAACGACGAGATCGAGATCGTCGGCATGCAGCCGCAGGTTGAGAAGACCGTCGTCACCGGCGTCGAGATGTTCCGCAAGCTCCTCGACCAGGGTCAGGCCGGCGACAACATCGGCGCCCTGCTTCGCGGTGTGAAGCGTGAGGACATCCAGCGCGGTCAGGTGCTTGCCGCTCCCGGCAGCATCACCCCGCACACGAAGTTCAAGGCGCAGGTGTACGTGCTCTCGAAGGACGAGGGTGGCCGTCACACGCCGTTCGTCAACGGCTACCGCCCGCAGTTCTACTTCCGCACGACGGACGTGACCGGCGTCATCCAGCTCCTCGACGGGGCCGAGATGATCATGCCTGGTGACAACGCTGTGCTCGAGGTCGAGCTCATCGTGCCGATCGCCATGGAGGACGGCCTCCGCTTCGCAATTCGCGAGGGCGGCCGCACCGTGGGCGCCGGTGTCGTCGAGGCGATCATCGAGTAGTACGCAGGAAACGCAGTTCCGGGCCCCGTCACCCCGTAAGGGGGGCGGGGCCCTCGCTTTCCCCGGGTACGAGAGACGAAGAGAAGACCGAACCTTTGATCACGCAGAACAAGATCCGAATCAGGCTCAAGGCGTATGACCACGAGCTGATCGACAAGAGCGCGGCGTCCATCGTGGAGACGGCGCAGCGGAGTGGCGCAACCATCTCCGGCCCCGTGCCGCTCCCAACCGAGTGCCACCGCTACTGCGTCATCAAGGGTCCGTTCAAGGACAAGGACTCGCGGGAGCACTTCGAGGTGCGTACGCACAAGCGCCTCATCGACATCTTTTCGCCCACGCCCAAGACGGTTGACTCGCTGATGCGTCTCGACCTTCCGGCCGGCGTCGACATCGAGATCAAGGTCTGATCATGGCTGCGATCATCGGACGCAAAGTGGGCATGACCCAGATCTTCGCCGAGGACGGCGCGCGTATTCCGCTCACCGTCATCGAGGCAGGTCCGTGCCCGGTCGTGCAGGTGAAGACCGACGAGCGCGACGGCTACCAGGCCGCGCAGCTCGGGTTCGGCGCCTCCAAGCCGAAGCACATCAACAAGCCCGAGCAGGGGCACCTCAAGAAGGCTGGCGCGCCGCTGATGCGCCACCTGCACGAGTTCTCGCTTGACGAGCTCGGCGCTGAGGAGCTCAACGAGGGCGACGTCGTCACGGTCGAGTCGTTCGTGCCGGGTTCCTACGTCCGCGTGACGGGACCCAGCAAGGGCAAGGGCTTCGCCGGCACGATCCAGCGGCACAACTTCAAGCGTGGACCCAAGAGCCACGGCTCGCACAACGTGCGCGGCCCGGGTTCGATCGGCGCGGCTGCCTACCCGGCCCGCGTCTTCAAGGGAATCCGCATGGCTGGTCACATGGGCGCCCGCCAGGTGACGCAGCGCGGCCTGCAGATCGTTGATCGCGATGTGCAGCGCAATCTTCTGCTCGTCAAGGGTGCCGTCCCGGGTGCGGTCGGCTCAATCGTGTGGGTGAGGCCCGACTGATGGCAGCACACCTTCTTTCAAAGACCGGTAAGGCATCGGGCTCCGCTGACATCGGCGAGGCGCTCGCCGAGCAGGCCATCAAGCCGCACCTCATCCATGAGGCCGTCACGGCCGAGATGGCGTGGCGTCGTGCCGGTACGCACAGCACCAAGACCCGTTCCGACGTCCGCGGTGGCGGCAAGAAGCCGTGGCGCCAGAAGGGCACTGGTCGTGCCCGTGCCGGCTCCTCGCGCTCGCCCATCTGGACCGGTGGTGGCATCACCTTCGGCCCGCACCCGCGCAGCTACGGCGGCAAGGTCAACCGCAAGGCCCACCAGCAGGCATTCCGCGGCGCCCTCAAGG
The DNA here is from genome assembly GCA_903866425.1 of uncultured Actinomycetes bacterium. GTDB lineage: Bacteria > Actinomycetota > Thermoleophilia > Miltoncostaeales > Miltoncostaeaceae > SYFI01. Next base: position 793 of record CAIPNN010000141.1, on the reverse strand, counting down.
CCCACGTGGAGCGCGGCACCATCGCTGTGATGGAGCCCACCGGCTGGGACGCCCCGTCCACCAAGCGCGCCGGCGACTACCTCGCGGCCGCGCCCGCCGAGCTTGCGGCCCGCCCGCTGCTCGTGGTGGTCACCGAGTCGGCGTCGATCGAGGCGCTTTCGTTCCGCAACATGCGCGACGTGCGTGTGCTTGAGGCACGGGACATCGAGACCGTGGACATCATGGCCGGACGCTCGGTGCTCGTTGAGCGCGACGTCTGGGACCGCTGGAACGGCGCCGCCGCTCCGTCGCAGGATGGAGATGACGCATGAGCGAGCAGCTTCGTGATGACGTCCGCAGGGCGATCGTGACCCCGGTGGTGTCTGAGAAGAGCTACAGGCTCGTCCAGGCGCACAACCAGTACACGTTCCGCGTGCTTGAGGATGCGCACAAGATCGAGATCCGTCAGGCCGTCGAGGAGCTCTTCGACGTGACGGTCACCGACGTGCGCACGATCGCGGTGAAGAGCAAGCCCAAGCGCCGCGGCCGCACTGCCGGCACGCGCCCCGGTTGGAAGAAGGCCATCGTCGAGCTTCAGCCCGGCGACAGCATCGACATCTTCGAGGGTTCCTGATGGGTATTCGCAAGCACAAGCCCACCTCGCCGGGACGCCGCTTTGTGGCGAGCTCGGACTTCGAGGAGGTCACCAAGAGCACACCCGAGAAGTCGCTGCTCGGCAAGGTCAACAAGACCGGTGGCCGCAACAACAACGGGCGTATCACCACCCGTCACATCGGTGGCGGCCACAAGCGCC
>CAIPNN010000140.1 GCA_903866425.1 uncultured Actinomycetes bacterium | reverse complement strand
GTGCTCGAGCAGGCGGTCCTGATACGCGGAGAGACGGAAGAACCAGTTCTCCTCCTCAATCCACTCCACGGGGCGCTGATGCGTGGGGCAGGTCTGGCCCTCAGCCAGGTCGCCCTCGTTGTAGAAGGCCTCGCATGAGGTGCAGTACCAGCCGCCGTACGAGCCCTTGTAGATGTCGCCCTTGTCGTGCATACGCTGGATGAGCTGCTGCACCACGGCCTTGTGCTGGTCGTCGGTGGTGCGGATGAAGAAGTCGTATGTCGACCCCAGCGTGTCGCCCATGTGCCGGAACTGAGCCGACAGGGCGTCGGCGTGCTCACGCGGGGTGCGCCCGAGCGCCTCGGCGGCCTGGGCGATCTTTGCCCCGTGCTCGTCAGTGCCAGTGAGGAAAAACACGTCGTCGCCCGCCTGGCGATGGTGGCGGGCGATGATGTCGGCCATGATCGAGGTGTACGCGTGACCCACATGGGGGTTCGCGTTCACGTAATAGATCGGCGTGGTGATGAAGAAGGAATCAGGCACGGAGGCAGCAGGATAGCGGCGCGCACGCCAACCCCGGCGCAGGTGCTCGCCGCGCTGGCCGCAGCAGCGTCACGGCTCGACCGTGCGGGGGTGCCGTGGCGCCTCGCCGGCGGCACCGGACGCCTGCTGCTGGGCATGCACGGGCGCCCATCCGACGTGGACATCGAGGTGGCTGCGGCCGATGCCGCCCGCGCCGCGGATGCACTGGGCCTCCCATCTCCCATGCCAATTGAGGGCAGCGGGTGGTGGTCGCTTCGGAGCCAGGGAACCCTGGCCGGGATCGAACTCGATCTTTCGGGCGGCCTGCGCGTAGAGGGCCCGGGGGGCGTGCTGCAGGCCGACGATGCCGACGCGGTGACCGTGCGCTTTGGCGGTGGAACCGTGCGCGTTGAGACTCCGGGTGAGTCACTTGCCCGGGCGGTGGTGTCGGGTGACGCCGCGCGCGAGCAGCGGGCACGTGAGCAACTGCCGGCCCAGCCGGCGGCGGCCCTCGCCTACGCCGAATTGCGGGTGGCCGCTGCGGCAAGCGCCGCGCGGTAGGCCGCATTCCGCGACGCGGCGCCAAGGCCGGCCACCACGTCAGCGGCCCGGGCCGGGCTCATGCCGGCCTCGATCATCGGCATCAGCGCATCGGCAAGCGCGTCCTCATCCTGCGCGGGGGGCTCAGCCGGCGGCGCGATCACGACGGCCACCTCGCCCTTGAGCGGCCCGGTGATTCGCTCAGCGAGTTCGAGAGCGGTGCCGCGGAGCACCTCTTCATGCACCTTGGTCAGTTCGCGGCACACCGCCACCGGGCGATCGGGGTCGTGATCGGCCAGCGCGCGCATGAGCGCCCCCACGCGCTTGGGTCCTTCGAACACCACCACCGGCTCGCCCCAGGCATCGAGCCGCTGGATGAACGTGGCAAGTTCCCCGGCCTTGCGCGGGGCGAACCCGGCAAAGGCATACCCCGTGCCATTGGCGAGCCCCGACGCCACCAGCGCCATCTCCACGGCGCCGGCCCCGGGAATGACCATCACGGGAATATCGGCGTCGATGGCCGCAGCAACCACCCGGGCGCCCGGATCACTCACGGCCGGCATACCGGCGTCGCTCACCAGCACCACGGCAGCGCCGTCCTGCATGCGCCGCACCAGATCGCCCGATCGCGACGCCTCGTTGTGCTCGTGCGTGGGCACCATCGGTGCATCCGACCCCACGTGCCTGAGCAGCGTCGCCGTGCGCCGGGTGTCCTCACACGCCACCACATCGGCCGCACACAGCGCGGCAGCGGCGCGGGGCGACAGGTCGTCGAGGTTGCCGATGGGCGTGGCCACCACGGTGAGCGATCCGCTCATGTGGCGTCGGCAGCCAGAATGCCCGCCCCCACCATTCCGGCCTCAGGGCCGAACGACGCGAGCGCCAGCGGGGCACGGCGCGTGGGCGGAAGCGCGCGCGCCTGGTACACGTCGCGCGCCGGTCCCAGCAGCAGTTCCCCGGCGTCCGACACACCACCGCCGATGAGCACGATGTCGGGGTCGAACGTGTTGCACAGGGACGCGATGCCCGCGCCCAGCCAGCGACCGGCGGCCGCGACCACCTCGATGGCGTCGGCGTCGCCGGCCTGCGCAAGGTCGAGACCCGTGATGGAGGTGAGCGAACTTGATGCGTGCAGGCGCCCGATCGGCGAATCGGGATTCGCCTCGGCGAAGGCGCGGAAGTCGCGGGTGAGCGCAGTACCGCTGCACATGGTCTCAAGACAGCCACGCCCCGGGCAGTTGCCCTGACAGGGCGGGCCATCCGCCTCGACGGTGACGTGCCCCAACTCGGCCCCGTGCCCGCGGCCACCGCGGAAAATGGCGTCGTTGATGACGATGCCACCACCGATGCCCGTGCCCACGGTGAGCAGCAGCGCCGTGCGCATGCCCCGGGCCGCTCCCAGACGGTGCTCGGCGAGCATGGCCAGATTGGCGTCGTTGTCGAGGTGCACCGGCAGCCCGATGAGGTCCCGGAGAGGGCCTGCGGCGTTGAAATCGCCCATTCCAGTGTGCACCGAGTGCGCCACCAGTCCCGTTTCACTGTCAATCGTGGCCGGAAGCCCCACCCCGACGGCTGTCACCGGTTGCGCGGCGTCAGATTGCAGGTCGGCCACGAGACCCGCGATGGACTCGAGAATGCTGATTCCCCCATGAGGAGTGGGAATCACGACCGTGCGCTCGATCGCGAAGTCGTCCGCGAGGCGCCCAGCAGCGATCTTGGTCCCGCCCACGTCAACGCCGATGACGGTCATGCATACCCTCCGAGGACCGGGAACGCTGGCGGCGAAGGTACCATCGCACGCCGATGCCGCCCCAGACCAAGCCATACCGCCGATTCAAGGCGCGAGGCACGGGCTCGTCCGCCGAGGGGATGGAAGGGCTTCAGGCCCTCACCCAGGGGGCAGCCGCTGCCGACCGCCCCGAACCCGTGCCGCTCGCCGATCCGCCCCGGCCACCACGCAGGTGGTGGTCGTTCCGTGGGCTCGGAATCTGGGGCTGGACGTGGCGCGCGGGTGTGGTGGTGGCGCTCGGCTTCGTGGCATGGGGCGTGTTTGGCTACATGGCGCTTCAGGGTGCGGTGGGCGAGGCCAACGGGCGTATCTCCGCCAGCGCCAAGGCCGCGCTCACGCCAGGCGCGGCCATGCTGTCGTCACCCCAGAACACGCTCATCATCGGATCCGACGCACGCCCCGGTGAGGCGCGAAGCCGCGCCGACACCATCATGATCATGCGCACCGACCCGGGCGCGGGCAAGGTGAAGTGGCTGTCCATCCCGCGCGACTTCCGCGTTGACCTGCCGGGGGCCGGCCCGAACAAGATCAATGCCGCGTACTACCTGGGCGGCCAGAAGGGCATCATCACCGCCGTCCGCGAGCTCACCGGGCTGCCCATCCACCACATCGTGGTGATCAAGTTCAACGGCGTGAAGCGCATGGTGGACGACATCGGTGGCATCACAGTGAGCAACCCCACTGCCATCAAGAACTGCCCCTACCCCGGCGGCACCACGGTGAGCTTCCCGACGGGGCAGATTGATCTGACCGGCGACGAGGCACTCAAGTTCGTTCGTGTGCGGAAGTGCGACGACGACTTCCATCGTGCTGCGCGGCAGCAGGCGTTCGTCAGCGGCGTGAAGAGCAGGATGGCCTCGCTCTCGGGAATCCCGTTCTCTCCCTGGCGGGGCGCGGCGGCAATCCGCGCCATCGGCACCGATATGGGTGTGACCGACCTGATGAAGCTGGGGTGGCTCCAGTGGCGCCTCACGTCAGACCCGGGTGACCGCACCGTGCTCGCCGGCATCCCGCGCACGGTCAACGGAATCTCATATGTGGTGGGCGAGCCGAACCAGGACGAGCAGCAGGTTGCCGCCTTCGTGCGGCGCTAGGTAAAGCGGGCGCGGATACTGCGTTTGGTGTGCGGTGCCATCCGTGGGAGCCACGAGACCTTCGCGCGGCGCGCCATCAGTGGCGGGAGGTGACGGGGCACGGACTGCCCCCGCAGCCCGTGCCCCGTGCGGGGAGTACGAGGATCACGCGAGACGGTGATCACCTCCGGTGGCGGCTTCGGCGTGTCCACGATGGTCGAAGACACGTGATCCCAGAACGACCATGCACATGGAGTGGTACCGGGTCAGCGGCGCGCCGTGTGCAAACGGTCACACCCACGACACCGTGGGTTACGACGGCAGGAGGTCACGCAACGAGCGCGACGCCTGACGCCCGGCGCGCACGGCTCCCGAGTCGCTCGAGGTCGTCCTCCCCGAGGGCACCGGCGCGCACCGCCGTCGCCATTGCCGACCAGGCCAGCCACGCCTCGGCGGCCTCGAAGTCAGTCCTCACCGAGCGCGACAGGCGCGCGAGCACCATCTCGATGTCGTCCAGCACCTCACGACGCACGTCATCCATCGGTTCCCTCCTGGGTTGCGAACTGGATCGCCGTCAACGTACGAACCCGCCAGCCCTTCTGGGTTGAAGCGACGAAACATCACGTCGAGTCGCTGTCATATGTGACGCCCGTGCAGCGCCATACCGCCGAAACCGCCCGGTTGCCGTCAGGGCCCAGTCGCAACAGCCGGTGCAGGGCAGGTGGGGACCCGCGTATCGTCGTACGTGGAGTGCGTACACAACGGGAGAGGTTGCGCCCCGACACCTTGACCCCGGAGACCATGCAGTGACCCGCCCGGTTCGCGTCGGCATCAACGGATTCGGCCGCATGGGGCGGCTTGCGCTTCGGGCAGCGTGTGACTGGCCCGAGTTGCAGTTCGTCCACATCAACGAGGCCAAGGGCGACGCCGCGACATCCGCGCACCTCCTGGAGTTCGACTCGGTGCATGGCCGCTGGCACCGCGACATCAGCGCAGACGACGGCCACGTCATCGTTGATGGGCGGGCACTCAGCCACTCATCGCACGCGCGCCCAGAGGACATCCCCTGGCGCGATCATGGGGTGGAGATCGTGCTCGAGGCATCCGGCAAGTTCCGCACCATCGACAACCTGCAGCCGCACTTCGACCGCGGCGCCTCAAAGGTTGTGGTTGCCGCGCCGGTCAACGATCCCGCGGCGCTGAACGTGGTGATCGGCGTCAACGATGCGCTGTACGACCCACAGGTGCACGATGTGGTCACGGCCGCGTCGTGCACCACCAACTGCCTCGCCCCCGTGGTCAAGGTCATTCACGAGGGCATCGGCATCGGGCACGGGTCAATCACCACCCTGCATGACCTCACCAACACCCAGTCGATCCTCGACACACCCCATAAGGATCTGCGCCGGGCGCGCGCAAGCAGCATGTCGCTCATCCCCACCACCACCGGATCGGCCACGGCCATCGGCCTCATCTTCCCCGAACTGCAGGGACGGCTGAACGGTGTCGCGGTGCGCGTGCCACTCGCCAACGCATCGCTCACCGACTGCGTGTTCGAGGTGGAGCGCCCGACCACGGTGGACGAGGTCAACGCGCTGCTCCGCACGGCTGCCGAGGGCCCCCTCGACGGCATCCTCGGGTTCGAGGGCCGTCCGCTGGTGAGTGTGGACTACAAGGATGACCCGCGCTCATCCATCGTCGATGGCCTTTCCACCATGGTGATCAACGGCACGCAGGTGAAGATCCTCGCCTGGTACGACAATGAGTGGGGCTATGCCAACCGCTACGCCGAACTCGCACGCATCGTGGCCCGGCACCTCGCCGGGTAGCACCTGATCATGGGCTCGAGCGCCACCAGCGGTGCCGGCCGCAGCGACCTGCGTACGTACGCCTATGTGACGGCGGCGTACTGGGCCGACACCATCACCGATGGCGCCGTCCGGATTCTGGTGCTGTTCTACTTCTACCAGCTGGGCTACAGCCCACTGCAGGTGGCAAGCCTCTTCCTCTTCTACGAGATCTTCGGGGTGCTCACCAACCTCTTCGGCGGATGGATTGCCGCGCGGTGGGGCCTCAAATCGACCCTTGTCGGCGGGCTCTCACTGCAGATCGGTGCCCTGCTGATGCTCGCCCTCGTACCGCCCGTCTGGCTCGTGGTGCCGTACGTCATGGTGTCGCAGGCAGTGAGCGGGGTGGCCAAGGACCTCACCAAGATGAGCTCCAAGAGCGCCGTCAAGATGATCGTGCCGTCCAATGCCTCGGATGCCCTCTTCAAGTGGGTGTCGGTGCTCACCGGGTCGAAGAATGCGCTGAAGGGCGTCGGCTTCTTCCTTGGCGGCCTGCTGCTCTCGACCATCGGCTTCAGGCCGGCGCTCATCCTTCTGTCGGCGTTTGTGGGGGCCGCACTGGTGATGGTGCTCGTGGCCGTACGCGGCAGCCTTGGGCAGGGCAGTGCAACGGCGCGCTTCACCCAGATGTTCTCCAACACCCGCGCGGTCAACCTGCTGTCGGCCGCCAGGGTCTTCCTGTTTGCATCACGCGACGTGTGGTTTGTCGTGGGCCTGCCCGTCTACCTGAGGAGCGTCCTCGGGTGGACATTCTGGGAGGTCGGTTTCTTCATGGCCATCTGGGTGATCGGCTACGGCATCGTGCAGAGTGCCGCGCCGCGTCTGATGCGCAGGCGCGATGGCCGGGTGCCCACCGGGCGCACGGCCGCGTGGCTGGCGTTCGCCCTGGCCATCCTCCCCGCCGGCATCGCCATCGCCCTCGGCGCCGACTTCGACCCCGCCACGGTGCTGGTGGTGGGGCTCATCATCTTCGGCATCGTCTTCGCACTCAACTCGGCCGTGCATTCATTTCTCATCCTGCACTACGCCGATGGCGACAAGGTGGCCATGAATGTGGGCTTCTATTACATGGCCAACGCGTTCGGCCGGCTCGCCGGCACGATCCTCTCAGGGCTGCTGTACCAGTGGCAGGGGCTTGAGGCGTGCCTCTGGGCGTCGGCAATCATGGTTGTTGCCGCAGGAGCCATCTCGCTGGCGCTCCCGCGGTCGAAATCGGGAGCGACAGCGTCAGTCGTGCCTGCGCGCTAGCGCAGGCACGCGGTGCCTACGCCTTGTCGAGCCCCACGGTCTTGCCCGACGACTTCGACTCGCCACCGCTTGACGGGGTGGATGCCGGCGCGGAGTCGCCACCCGACGACTTCTTCTCGCCGCCTGACGAATCGCCGCCCACGGGACGCTTCTTGGTGCCGTAGTCGGTGTTGTGAAACCCGGAACCCTTGAAGTGGATCGCAGGGGCGTGCAGCACGCGCTCGGCCTTCGCGCCGCACTCCTCGCACTTCTTCAGAGGCTTGTCCGACATGCTCTGGACCACCTCGAAGCGGTGGCCCTTCTCGCACTTGTAGTCGTAGACCGGCACGGGTTCTCCTGGACGGTGGAAGCGCGGGAAGTATAGACCCGGCCGGGTAGTGTTGGCACTCCAACCATCAGTGTGCCAACACCGGGGCCGCCCCGTGGGGCATTGCTACCCTCAACCACATGTGGACGCCGCCGGGGAAACCCGAGACGAACCGCGAAAAGGTCGTGTCGTGAACACGGACCCGATGACGAAGAGCCGCACCATCCGCGGGGTGGTGGCCGCCGAGGCCGCCCTGCTCGTGGGTGCCGCGCTCCTCGCCCGCCGCCGTCCCCGCGCAGCGCTTGTCGCCGTGGCCGGTGGCGTACTGGCTGGCTGGGCCACATTCCGCCCCACATCGCCCATCTACGGCCCTGTGCCCGCCCGGGGCCCGCGAGACGCCCCGTTCGCGGCGCTCACCTTCGACGACGGCCCCGGGCCGTCCACGCCGGCCATCCTCGACGCACTGCGCGCCGAGGGTGTGCGCGCCACCTTCTTCGTGCTGGGGCGCCAGGCGCGCCAGCACCCCGAACTCGTGCGGCGCATGCGTGACGAGGGCCACCAGATCGCAAGCCACGGGTACGACCACGGAATCCTCGTGTGGCGCGGCCCCCGCTACGTACGCGGGCAACTGGAGCGGGCCGAACTGGCCATCGAGGAGGCCGCCGGCCCCGGTGCGCTCACGCGGGTCTTCCGCGCCCCGCACGGCTACCGCGGGCCTGCGACCTGGGCGTCCGTGCGTGCCGCCGGTTACCGCATGATGGGCTGGAGCAGAGGCGTCTTCGACAGCGCCAACCCGGGTGCCGGCGTCGTGGTTGCGCGCTCCGCACAGGCACTTGCGCCTGGATGCATCCTGCTGCTGCACGATGCCGACGGATGGAACCCCGAGGCACTGCGCGACGATACCGCTGCCGCCATCCCCGGTATCTGCGCCGCCGCCCGCGACATGGGCATTGAGCTTGTGACCCTCGACGAGCTGGGGGCATGAGCACCGAGGCCCCCGACACCAAGGCAAAGCGCCGGCACATGCCCCCGTGGGGATGGCACGCCATCCGCGTCGGCGTGATCGTGCTGGTCATCCTGCTGGTCATCTGGCGCATCGACTGGAACTCGATCGTCGCGGCATTCCATCTCGACAACCTCTGGCTGCTGGTGCTGGCAGTGGTGGCCAACTTCGCCTCCGTGCTGCTGAAGGGCATGGCCTGGAAGGGAGTGGTTGACGGCCTCCCGGGCCTCAAGAGGAAAACCCGCTACATGGATCTGCTGAGCCCCCTCATGGTGGGCTTTCTCTTCAACACCATTCTGGCCGCACGCGTGGGCGAGATCGCCAAGGTGCTGCTGGCCAAGCGCCGCCTGGCGAAGCGCGGTGAGGACCTCTCCACCACCGTGCTGCTTGGCACCGTGGTCGTCGAAAACATCATCACCACCGTGGCCTGGGTGTTCCTGGTCATCCTCATCGGGCTGTTCCTGCCCCTGCCGTCGTACGCATGGATCATCACCGCCGTGCTGGGGGTCATCTGCCTGATGGTGCTGGTGGTGGCCCTGCTGCAGCGCCCCGGGCGGCAGGTGCCCGAGTGGCTCAACACCGGGTCGATCTGGCAGCGCGCAGTACGTGCCCTGCAGCGCCTGTGGGGGGCAGTGCATGAAAGCCATGTGGGGCTGCGCGACCCCCGGCAGATGGCATCGGTGGCAGTGCCGAGCCTGGGCACGTGGCTCGCGCAGTGGGCCGGTATCTACTTCACGCTTGGTGCGTTCGGCCTCGGGTATGTGGGCTGGGGCGGCGCCGGACTGCTGCTCGTCACCATCACCCTCGCGCAGTCGTTTCCCATCCTGCCGGGCAACCTCGTGGTGTTCCAGGCGGCAGCCGTGGTGCCGCTCACGGCGTCGTACGGCGTCGCCCCGGCAAGCGCGCTTGCGTTCTCGATCGTGCTGCAGGCCACCGAAATGGCCGTGGGCGTGGTGGTGGGCTTCATCTTCCTGCTCTTCGAGGGCGTCAGCTTCAAGCAGCTGCGCAAGGAAGCCGAAGAGGAGGAGCACGACCTGGAGGATGCCCCGGCACCGCACGGAGAGGCACCCGGCGGCGCGTAACAGCCCCGGCGCGCCCAGCGGGGGCGCAGGTCGCCGGCGCGCCGGGGCCGGCCCGGATCGTCGCAGGCATACACGCGCGAGTGGTTACGCGCGTGATGCATGCAGGCCCTGCGGCTAGCCGAACCGCCCGGTGACGTAGGCCTCGGTGCGCGGGTGCGTGGGGTTTCCGAACACGTCGCGCGTGAGGCCGGTCTCGATGAGGCGACCGGGCTCACCCTCATTCTCGATGGTGATGAAGCCCGTGTAGTCCGACACACGAGCGGCCTGCTGCATGTTGTGCGTCACGATGATGATGGTGACGCGGTCCTTCAGCTCGCGGATGAGGTCCTCAATGCGCAGCGTCGACTGCGGGTCGAGGGCCGAGCAGGGCTCGTCCATCAGCAGCACGTCCGGCTCCACGGCCAGGGCGCGCGCGATGCACAGGCGCTGCTGCTGACCACCCGACAGCCCTCCGGCGGGAGCATGCAGCCGGTTCTTCACCTCGTCCCACAGGCCGGCGCCACGCAGCGTGCGCTCCACAATCTCATCGCGCTCCGCCTTGCCGCCCTTCACCCGATTGAACTTCGGCCCCGACCAGATGTTGTCGGCGATGCTCTTGGTGGGGAACGGATTGGGTCGCTGGAACACCATGCCCACCGCGCGGCGCACGGCGACCGGGTCGGTGTCCTTCGCGTACACGTCCTGATCGTGCAGCAGCACGGTGCCCGTGTTGTAGGCGCCCGGCACCAGTTCGTGCATGCGGTTGAGCGATCGCAGGAAGGTCGACTTGCCGCAACCTGAGGGACCGATGAGCGCGGTCACGGTCTTCTCGGGGAACGCCAGCGAGATGTCCTCAACGGCCTTGTGCTTGCCGAAGAAGCACGACAGATCGGTGGTGCGCATCGGCACCGACAGCCCGGGGTCCGTCGAATTGGGCAGCGCGTCTCCGACGGGCGCCTCGGAAGCCAGCGTGGCATTGCCGTGCGGCGTCGACGACGTCGGGGTCTCGGCGCCCGCGGGCGGGGCCGTGGCCTCCGCGCTCCCGGGGTTCTGTCCGTCCGTCATCGGGCCTCCAGCGATCGTGAACGACGGGAGATGAGTGCCCCGCCGAGATTGAGAATGAAGATGATTGCAACGAGGACGAGCGCCGCACCCCACGCCAGTTCCAGCGACGCAGGCGTGGACACCTGAATGGTGCGCTCGTAGATCAACTGCGGGATGGCCGCGATCGGTTCGTTCAGGTCGGTCGAGAAGAACTGATTGCCGAGCGATGTGAACAGCAGCGGGGCCGTTTCGCCCCCCGCGCGTGCCACGCCCAGCAACACACCCGTGATGATGCCCGGAAGTGCCGCAGGGAGCACGACGGCCATGGTGGTGCGCCACTTGGGTGCCCCCAGCGCCATGGCGGCTTCCTTCTGCGCCTGTGGCACCAGCGCCAGCACCTCGTCAGACGCCCGCACCACGACCGGGAACATGATGATCGCGAGCGCAACTCCACCTGCCCAGGCGGAGAAGTGCCCCACCACGATCACCACACCCAGGTACACGATGAGCCCCACGACGATGGAGGGCACGCCCAGCAGGATGTCGACGACGAACCCGACGGCGTTGCCCACCTTGCCCGACCAGGTCCCCGGCTTGGCGACGTCACGGATGAACAGGGCAGTGAGGATTCCGAGCGGGGCAGCGATAAGTGTGGCGATACCCATGAGAATGAGCGTGCCGACGAGGGCGTTGGAAATACCGCCCGAGAAGCTCGAAGGGTCGGTGGGTGGTAGCTCGGTGAAGAACGACCCCGAGATGGCCGGCAATCCGAGATGGAGCATCTGCCAGATGACGAGGATGAGCGGCACCATGCCGAACGCCAGGCTGAACCACACGACGCCCTCACCCAGACCCGAGCGCACGCGGCGCGAGCGGCTGAGCGACGCCGAACCAGTGATGACCGCGGGCTCACGCGGCGCAGGCGGCGGCGTGGGTGTGGCCTCAGGCGACACCGTGCGCGACTCCACCGCGACGTCCTTGCTGCCCCGGTCGAACAGGCCACTGATGCCCGTCACGGCGCGTGCGACAAGCCCGCCCTTGGACGACTTGCCGCCCTCCGAGCGCCGCACGATGCCCCGGGCCACCGCGTTGATGCCGAATGCCAGGACGAACAGCACCACGGCCAACGCCGTGAGCGCCGAGAGCTGAAGGCCGGAGGCCTCCCCTGTCTGCAGCGCGATGATGGACGCGAGCGTCGATCCCGGCCCCACAAGTGGCGTGAAGATGCCGGGCGTGTTTCCGAGCAGCAGGGCGATGGCGATGGTCTCGCCCACCGCACGACCCAGGCCGAGGGCCGACGCGCCCACAATTCCCGAGCGCGCCCAGGGCAGCATGGAGTGCCGCACCATCTCCCAGCGGGTTGACCCGAGGGCATACGCGGCCTCCTGCTGATCGCGCGGCACGGTGAGCAGCACCTCGCGCACGATCGCAGTGATGATTGGCAGCACCATGATGGCGAGCACCAGCGCCGAGATGAGGTACGAGCCAGAGGTGACCGGCCCGGCGAACGGGTGCCAGCCGAAGATGCTGAGCCCGCCGAAGTTGTCGGCCAGCCACTCGAGCGCGGGCTTGAGGAACGGCACCAGCACGGTGACGCCCCACAGGCCGAAGATCACTGACGGCACGGCCGCCAGCAGGTTGATCATGGCGCCCACCGGACCGCGCAGCTTCTTGGGCAGCAGCACCACCGTCGCGAGCGCGATACCGATGGCTGCGGGCACGGCAAGAATGAGCGCCAGAATCGACGTCATCAGCGTGCCGTAGATAAACGGCAGCGCGCCAAACAGTGCGTCGCCCGTCGCCGGCGTCGGCACCCACTCGGCACCGGTGAGGAATCCCCATACACCGAAGGTTGACCACACCTCCCCGGTCTGCGCGACGGTCTGCCAGATCAGGTACCCGACGAAGATGACCGCGATTGCAGCGGCACCCACCGCAAGCGCCGAGTAGGTGCGATCGGCAGCGACGCTGCCGCCCGTACGGCGCAGCGGATTCGGGAACTGCCGACCCAGCACGTCGTCGGCGGGAGGTGGCGGAGGTGGCGGAGGTGGCGGTGGAGTCACGGCGGCAATGCTGCCCGAAGCCGTGTGAACTTGGTGTGAAAAGCGTGGTATTCGGCGAAAACGGGCCGGGGCCCCGGTCGCATGTGCGACCGGGGCCCCGGAGGACCTCAGCAATCAGCTGCGAGCGCTGACTAGCCCAGGTTCGAGAGCGCCTTGTTGGCACCCACACGCAGGGCACCCGAGAGCGGCACGAAGCCGAGGGAGCCGAGCTTGCTCTGGGCCGCGGGGCTCAGGAAGTACGACAGCGTCTTGGCAACGTTCGCGTTGTCAGGCATACCGGCACGCACGAGGACGAAGGTCGTCGTGGTGATGGGGTACGCGCCCTTGTTCGGCGATGCCGTCAGGTCAATCTTGAGGTCGCCACCGGCGATCTTGGCGGCCTGGCCCTTGGTGGGCGTACCGGCAAGCTGAATCGACTTGGTCGAAGGAATCACGAACGGGGCGTTCCGGTAGTTGGCCCGGATAGCTGCGACGTTCGACGTGAGGCCTGAGCGCATTGCGTCGCCCAGGTCGACGTAGCCGATCGAGTTGCTGTTGCTCGACACACAGCTGGCCACGCCGGCGTTGCCGTTGCCCTTCACCAGGTTCGGGGCCGTCCAGGCCGGGGTCTGGTTCTGGCCACCGGCGCTGACCTTGGCCTTGAAGGTCTTGCTGACCTTGGACAGGTAGTTGGAGAAGTTGCCCGAGGTACCCGAACCGTCGCTGCGCACACACACGGTGATCGGCGAGGCCGGCAGCTTGAGGCCCTTGTTGAGCTTGGCGATCGCAGGAGCGTTCCACGCGGCGATGGTGCCGTCGAAGATGGCACCGAGGACAGGGCCGTCAAGCTTCAGCTTGTTGCCCACCACACCCGGGATGTTCACCGGAATCGAGATGGCGCCGTAAAGCGTGGGGATGTAGGTGACCTTGGCACCCTTGAACGAGTCGACCTGGGCCTGGGTCATGATGACGTCAGAACCAGCGAAGGCGACGGTCTTGGCGGCCAGGTCCTTGATGCCCGAGCTTGAGCCCTTGCCCGTGTACGAGCAGAGGCCGGAGTCGCCACACCAGGTCTGGTAGGCGATGGCGGGGAACGTTGCGCCCGAGCCGGTGGTGGCACCGAGAGCCGAGCCGGTGGCGACGAGCGACAGGCCGGCCACTGAGGCAAGCGCGACGTTGCGGAGGTTGCGATTCACGTCTGGAAGTCTCCTGTGACGATTGAGTTGGTGAACTCGGAAACGGGTGCGCCCCTCGAGTCGACGTCAGTCTCTCCCGCCACTTGTGAACGAGGTGTGACCCGTTACAAGGAACTCGTGAACATGCTGTGAAACCGCTTGTAGACGATGTTTTCACGCATTCACGTGGTGTTCACAGGCCGGTCACGATTCACCGGTGTAACTGACGTAACGTCGAATGCCGATGACACCGAACCCGCTTGCAGCCACTGATCCCAGCCGCAAGACCATCCTCGTGGTGGAAGACGACGAGTCGACCGCCCAGGCCGTTGCGTGGCACCTCTCCAAGGCCGGTTTCGCCACCACCATCGCCCGTGACGGGCTGGCCGCCCTCACCACGCTCAAGGCCTGGACGCCCGACGCCGTGGTGCTCGACCTCATGCTTCCTCACGTGGACGGCTGGTCGATCATCCGCGACGTGCGCCGCTGGGCGCCGCATCTGCCCATCATCGTGATGACCGCGCGCCCGGACGAGGGCGAGCGACTCGAGGCACTGACGCTTGGCGCCGACGACCTGCTGCGCAAGCCGTTCTCTGCCAAGGAGCTGGTGGCGCGACTCGACACCGCGCTGCGCCGGGCGGAGGTCCTCGGTACCGGCGACCCCACCGAGGCATCGATGGGCGACATGGTGATCGACCGCGATCGCCTGCAGGTGCGCATCGCCGACGATGTGGCGCCCCTCACCCCGCTCGAGACCAAATTGCTGTGGATTCTGGCCGAGGAGAAGGGCCGCACCATCTCACGCGACGAGATCTTCACCCGCGTGTGGGGTGGCGAGCGCCCGCATGGCGACCGCTCGGTTGACGTGCTGGTGCGCCGGCTGCGCCGCAAGGTTGACGAGTCGGGCGGCAACTACACCTACGTGCAGACCGAACACCGTGTGGGCTACCGCCTCGAGGCCATCCCCAAGGCGTTCCCCGTGGGGCGCCGCCCCCGCCGCTAGCGCGGCGGCGTCACGATGCGCTGTACGGCGATGACCGAGACGTCATCGCGCAGATTGCCCGAGTCGTAGCGACGGGCACGCTCGGTGAGGAACGCGATGCGCTCCTCAAGCGGCATGCCGAGCCCCTCGCCCAGCGTGGTCACCACGCGGGCCGAGCCGAAGATCTCGTCGCCCTGACGCGCCTCCAGGAGGCCGTCGGTGTACAGCACCAGCAGGCCGCCATCGGGAATCGTCACCTGGGTCACGGGCCACGACGGCGGGTCGAGCAGCCCAAGGATCGGGCCTCGGGCATCCACCTCAATCGGTGCGCCGGTCGCCCCGTCCATCACGATTGGCCGGGGGTGGCCGGCAAGGGCAACTTCGGCACGGCCGTCGGG
>CAIPNN010000139.1 GCA_903866425.1 uncultured Actinomycetes bacterium | reverse complement strand
AGTCGCAGGCCCAGGCGGCCACGTCGAGCTCCTGCCGGCTCGGGCCGCCCAGGTACTCGCAATCAAGGTCGGGGTCGGGCTCATCGATGTCGTCGCGCCCAGCGGTCTGGAAGTCGCGCGCGTCAACATCAACGTGCACCAAGGCATCGGTGAGACACCGCTGACACGGCCCACGCAGGTCTGCGGCGAACCGCAGGCGAAGGCCGAGGCCCGCGCCGGCGCCGCTCACGTCGAGCCGCGCCTCCAGAGCGGCGGGGTCAGGCACATACTCCTGCCCCCCGAGGGTGATCACATGGAGCGCCACGGGCACGTCGGCGTGCGCCGCACCACCGGACGTGAGTCCGAGGCGGCGGAGGTCATAGACCCCCTCCGCCTCGCCCGGGCGCCCCCCCGGCATATGGTCAGTCGCGGTACGAGTCGGAGTCGTCAGAGATGAACGGTCCGCCGTCCACGTCCTCTGACTTGCCCTGCAGACGCTCGCGGCCACGGCGCACCGCGCTCGTGAACTTCTCGAGGTTCACCTCAAGGGTGCCAAGCACCTCGTCGGCGTAGTCCTCAGCGCCCAGACGCACTTCGCGCTCGCGAAGGCGTGCCTCGTCCATGATCTCCTCGGACTGCTTCTGGGCGAGCTTCACGACCTCCTGCTCAGAGGCCTGGCGCTCGGCGCGGTCACGCGCCTCTTCCACGATGCGGTCAGATTCGCGCTTGGCCTCGGCCAGCATCTCCTGCCGCTCCTTCACGATCCAGCGGGCCTGCTTGATCTCCTCGGGGATCGTGGCCCGCATCTGGTCGAGGAGCTCGTAAATCGCCTCACGGTCGATGCGCACCTGATCTGTCAGGGGCACCGCGCGTGCGTTGTGCACGAGGTCGTCCAGCTTGTCGATGAGCGCGAGAACATCCATGAATCTTCCTTTGTCAGGCGGTGCGGCCGGTGCCGAGTCGATCTCGGAGTGCCTCCGCGACATGCGGGGGAACCCATCCATCTACAGAGGCGCCCCACGCGGCGGCCTCACGGACGCCGGAACTCGAGAGGAAGCCCCACTCCGGCGACGCCGGGAGCAGCACCGTGTCGATGCCCTCCGCGAGTCGCCGGTTGAACTGGGTCATCTGGTTTTCATACTCAAAGTCCGCGGCCGTCCGCACGCCCTTCACGAATGCCGTCGCACCCACCTCGCGGGCATGGTCGGCCAGCAGGCAGTTGAAGCCCACGACCTCCACATTCTCGAGATGTCCGACGCTCTGTCGCAAAAGGGCCTTTCGCTCCTCCGCGGTGAACAGTGGCTGCTTCTTCTTTGATCCTTCAGCGACGGACACCACCACATGGTCGAACAGGCGCGATGCCCGCTCAATCACGTCGAGATGGCCGTACGTGACCGGGTCATAGGTTCCCGGACACACGGCGATTCGCCTTCCGATGGTCATGTTCCTGCTCCCGCTGTCCACATCACGGTGATCTCCGTATCGCCGTAGCGCCGGGTTGTCGCATCTGAGGCCCCGATTCCGGGGAGCCCGCCGGCCCCCATCATCGCACCACGGGCATGTTCGAGGACCACCACGCCCCCCGGCGACAGCACCTGAGCCACCGCCGCACCCAGGTCGGCGGTGATGTCGGCCAGCAGGTCGTAGGGCGGGTCGATGAGCACCAGGTCAAAGCGTGAGCCGGCCTCGGCCTCCGCACGCAGGGCCTCGCGCCAGCCGCGGGGCACCACCCGCAGGCGGTCGCCAAGGGCAAGCGCCTCGGCGTTGGTGCGGATGGCGCGCACGGCGTTGCGGTCGCGCTCCACGGCCACCGCCGAGGCGGCACCGCGCGAGATGGCCTCGATGCCGAGTGCGCCGGTTCCGGCGAAGAGGTCGAGCACCACGTCGCCGTCAACCGACCCGAGAATGGAGAACAGCGACTCGCGCACCCGGTCCGACGTGGGGCGCGTGCCCGTGCCTGCCGGGGCAACCAGGCGTCGTCCACGGAACTCTCCGGCGACGATGCGCATCAGGCGTCCAGCAGCCGGGGCATGTCGGGGAACGCGCGGCGCACGGCCTGCGCCAACAACGCATGCTCGGGTTGTTCCAGATGCGGGTCGCGCCGAAGCGTCGCCCGCGCCACCTGCCGGGCCTGCGCCAGCGT
>CAIPNN010000138.1 GCA_903866425.1 uncultured Actinomycetes bacterium | reverse complement strand
GTGGCATCGGTGAGCCCCGGGCCCTCGGCCCCCAGCACCAGCGCCACACGGTCGCCGGCGTGCTCTGCGAGGGCGTCCTCCAGGCGCTGTGCCCCGGGGTCGGGGGTGAGGGCGAGCGTGACGATGCCATTGGTCCTGCACGTGGCGATGGGGTCGGGGTCGGGTGCCCAGGGGTGATCGAGCGCGGTGCCCATCGAGGTGCGGAGCGCCCGGCGCCCGTAGGGGTCGGACGATGCCGGGCCCACCAGCGTGGCGTCCATGCCGAGCGCCACGGCGCTCCGGATGATGGTGCCCACATTCGAGGGGTTGGCCACGCCTTCAAGCACCAGCACGTTGCGGGCGCCGTTGATGACCGGGCCGGTCTCGGCATCGGGGGGCCGGTCGAATGCGCCAAGCATCTCGCGCATCGCGCCGAAACCCGTGAGCCGCTGGATCTCTTCGGGCTCGAGGGTGAGCACGCCATGGTCGCCGGCAGGGAGCGGCCCGTTGTACTTCGTGCTCACGAGCAGGGCGTTGAGGTGATGCCCCCGCTCCTGGGCGTGCACCACCAGTCGCGCGCCCTCGGCCATGAGAATTCCGCCGGTGCCGTCGGGCGGGGGGCGCCGCAGGCGACGCTCCTCGCCGCGGAGGCTGGCGAAGAGGTCGCGCAGGGCGTCGTGATCCATGCCGGGCAGGCTCAGTCGCTACCGGGGGGTGGCAATGACGGCTTTACGCGCAGCACCTTCGCGGCCCAGGTGGGCAGCCACCAGTTCCAGCGTCCGAACAGCGACACCAATGCGGGTACCAGCAGGGCGCGCACCACGGTGGCGTCCAGCAGGATTCCCGCGGCGAGGCCCGTGGCGAAGATGCGCACGGTGGTCTCGGGCGTGGCCCCCAGCGCGATGAACGCGAGGAACAGGATGAGCGCGGCGCTGGTCACGAGGCGTCCGGTGCGCCCGATGCCCACCACGATCGATTTCGTGGTGGAGCCCGTGACGTCGTACTCCTCCCGCATGCGGCTGAGGATGAACACCTCGTAGTCCATCGACAGTCCGTAGAGGAACGCGAAAACCATGAGCGGAATCCACGCGTCGATGGCGCCGGTGGCCGGCGTGTTCCAGATGCTCTCCGACAGGTTCCCCTCCTGCCACACCCACACCATGATTCCCCAGGCGGCGGCCACGGACAGGATGTTGAGCAGCACCGCCTTGAGCGGCAGCAGCAACGACCTGAACTCGCGCGCCAGGAAGATGAAGGTGACGATGGCGATGAGCAGGATCATGAGTGGGAACGACCCATACACCGACGAGATGAAGTCCCTGTTCTGCGGGCCGATTCCACCGACCTGTGGCGCACCGGGGAGCGTGGCTGCGGTATCGCGCACGTTCGTGATTGCGTCGCGGCCAGCCGCGGTGGCGCCATCTGCTTCGGGGATCACCTCGACGATCGACGTGGTGCCGTTTGTCCAAGTGGGGTCGCTTGCCGCAGGGGCCACCGCGGTGCGGATGCCCGGCACCGCCGCAAGGGCCGTGGCCGTCGATGCCGCGGTGGCGGGCGTGGCCAGCACCTCCATGGGTGTGAGGGCGCCATCATCGATACCGGCGCTGTGCAGGTTGTTGAGCGCCGTTGCCGCCGGCCCCGGATTGGCGAGCGCCGTCGCCGACGGCTGACCCACGACGATGTTGAAGGCCGGCACCAGCAGCAGCCCCAGAATGGCCAGGCCCACGCCCGCGGCGATCCAGCGCCGCCGCACGGTCATGCGCGCCCAAGCCGTCCAACCGCGGCTGGCGGTCTCCTCCTTGCGCAGGCGCGGCCACTCGAGGCGCGATCCCCACTTGGCAAGAATGACCGGCAGCAGGGTGAGTGCCACCAGCACGCTCACGACGGGGATGAGGAGCCCGCCGTACCCGATGCTGCGCAGGAACGGCACGGGAATCACCACGAGCGCCACGAGGCCGACGGCGACGGCGGCCCCTGACACCAGCACCGCGCGCCCGGCCGTCTTCATCGTCTTCACAATGGCGTCGTCGCCCTGGGCACCCAGCGCCCGTTCCTCACGCCATCGGGTGACAACGAGCAGCGAGTAGTCGATGGCCACGCCGAGGCCGATGAGCGACACGAGGAACTGCACGATGAACGACACATCGGTGAGTCGCGCCAGGCCGTTGACGATGAGCAGGGTGGATGGGATGGCCACGATGGCCATGAGCAGCGGCACGACCGCAAGGAATGACGCGAACACGAACGCCAGCACGATCAGCGCGCCAACGCCACCCAGCAGCACCTCGGTGAGCAGGCTGGGCCCATTGCTGCTGCCGCCGCCGCCCGACAGGAGGGCGATACCCGTGAGCTGGATGGGCTGGCCGGCGACCGTGCGCGAGTTGAGTGCCGCAGTGATCTGGGGATATGCAGTGGGCTTCAGCTCGAACCCGGGGACGACGGGCGCATAGATGTAGGCGAAGGTGGTGCTGCCGTCAGCCGACACAAATCGCTTGTCGCGCGTGCCCGGGTATCCCACCACGCGGATGTCGGGCGCCGACTTCTGGACGGCGGTGAGCGCCGCGGCCATCTGCGCCTCTGCTGCGGGCGCCGTTGCCGACTGGCCCTCGGGCAACTTCACCACGGCCACGAGCGGCGGTGAGATACCGCCGTTGCCGTACTGCTGCAGCAGGGCCTGATTGGCCTCGTACCCGGGCTGGCCGGGCAGTGAGAAGTCCTTCGACAGCACGCTCGACAGGCCCGATGCGCTGGCGAACCCGATGAGGGTGACCACCACCCAGAACAGCACCACGATCAACTTGTGGTGCAGCACCCATCGCGTCAGCTTCTCCACGTGCCCCGTCTCCCGACGTCGTTTCCGAAGGGCAACGTAGTCGCCCGATCGGGCGACATGGGTGGATTACCGACCATTCTTCAGAGCGCACCAATTTGGCAGTCGAACGGAGGAGGCGACATGGCGGACGATCGCACGCGCGATGAACTGAAGGCGGAGGGTGTCGGCAGGGTGAAGGACATCCTGGGCCCCAAGGCCGAGGACTCCCTGGCAACGCTCGGGGAACTCGGCGATCGCATCATCGCGACCATCTACGGCGACATCTACGGGCGCCCCGGGCTCGGCGTGCGTGAGCGCCAGATCGCCACGCTGTCGATGCTCATGGCCCTTGGCGGCAAGGACCGCCAGGTGAAGGTGCACATGCGCGCCGGCCTGCGGGTGGGCATTACGGAGGATGAGCTGCGCGAGTTGGTCATCCAGTTGGCGGCCTACGCCGGATTCCCGGCCTCCATCAACGCCCAGGCGCAACTGAACGAGGTGCTTGCCGAAGAAGCGGGCTGATTCCGCAACGAATGTTGTGAGGACGTGGCAGGGCGGGGGCGAAGAGAACCCCGTCATGTCACGTCGTCGCGCACTCATCGTCCTGCTCGCGGTCACCGCGGGGGCCGCCCTGCCCGGCTCGGCACTGGCCGTGACCGACGTGACGACCATGAAGCAGCAGGTGCAGGCATTTCAGGCGAAGAGCGACCGTCTTGATGCGCTGGCGGGTGCGGCGGCCGCACGGCACAACGCGGCCCTCGACGCCGTTGAGCAGGCGCGCGCCGACGCCGCAGCCAGTCGACGTGCCCTGGTCCGCACCCGGGCGGCCCTCACGCTTGGGCGGGAGCGTCTCTCGGAGCGTCTTGTGGCCCTGTACCGACACCCCGACCCGGAGCTGATCGAGCTCATTGTGAGCAGTGGCTCGCTCACCGATCTGGTGACGGGGCAGGAAGCCCTCCGTGCGGCCGCTGGTGATGATGCGCGCACGGTGTCTGTGGTGCGTGCCCGGCAGGTGGAACTTGTCGCGGCGCAGGATCGACTGGCGCGCGCCATCACCACCGCGAAGGCGGAGGAGAAGGTGGTGGCTCGGGAGGCCGCGCGCGTGCAGGCGCTCGCTCGCACGCAGCGTGCACGTCTGGAATCGGCCAAGGGTGCGCTGCGCGCCGCACTGCGGGCGCGGAACGCCGGCACTGCCCGGGCGGCCGCGGTGGTCGGTGGGGCCGACCCCGTTCTTGCCGCCCCGGGTACCGAGCCGGTGTTCCCGGTTGCGGCTCCCACCACGTTCAGCGACGACTGGCTGCAGTCGCGCGGCGGCGGGCGGCTGCACGAGGGCATCGACCTGGTCTCCACCATGGGCGCGCCACTTGTGGCAACCGTCAGCGGCACCATCCTTCGTCCCGGCAACACGCCACGCAGCGGCATTCGCCTGTGGATCAGGGGGAACAACGGCGACGAGTACTTCTACTGCCACCTCAGCCGCTTCGCCGACAACGTGCGCGATGGCCTGCCGGTGAAGGCGGGCGATGTCGTGGGCTATGTCGGCATGACGGGCGATGCGCAGGGCACGGTGCCGCATCTGCACTTCGAGATCCACCCCGGCGGGGGTGGGCCCATCAGGCCCTACCCGCTGGTGTCGTCCTGGCCGCGGGTGGGCTGACCTACCGGGGTATCGCACCGCGCTAGCCTGCGCGTGATGACGCACGAACATGCACCCGGTGGCCGCGAGAGCCGCGAACAGATCGTCGCCCGCATTGAGGCCGAGCAGCACGGCCTGCATCCCAACCCCGAGTACAGCCGCACGGCGCGCCGTCGCCTGTGGGTGATCGGCGGCACCATGGTGCCCATCAGCCTGCTCATCGGCTGGCTCATCGGCATTGCCCTCGACTGGCCAGTGCTGCTGTGGGTGTGGGTGGGTCTCGGTATCAGCCTCGGCGTGTTCTACGTGGCCTACGTCATTTTCGCCGAGCGTGACGACGGCGTGATTCAGCGTGAACTCGACGACGCCCGGGCACAGCGGGAACCCCCATCGTGATGGAGATCGGCATCTACTCGTTCGGAGATGCCACGCCCGATCCGGCCACCGGCCGGCGCCCCGACGAGGGGCAGCGCGTGCGCGAACTTGTCGAAGAGATCGAACTTGCCGACCAGGTGGGGCTCGACATTTTCGGGGTGGGGGAGCATCACCGGCCCGACTTCCCGGTGTCGTCACCCGCCATCGTGCTGGCGGCCGCCGCGGCGCGCACGTCGCGCATCCGGCTCACCAGTGCCGTCACCGTGCTGTCGTCGGATGATCCGGTGCGGGTATTCCAGGACTTCGCCACCATCGACCTCATCAGCAGCGGCCGGGCCGAAATCACCGCCGGACGTGGCTCGTTCATCGAGTCGTTCCCGCTGTTCGGGTACGACCTCGCGCAGTACGAGTCGCTCTTCCTTGAGAAGCTCGACCTGCTCATGCAGCTGAATGCGGAGCCGGTGGTCACCTGGAGCGGCACGCACCGCGCGCCCATTGAGGGGCGTGCGGTGTACCCGCGCCCACAGCAGGACGGCATTCCCATCTGGGTTGCCGTGGGTGGCACACCGCAGTCGGTGGTGAATGCCGCCATGCGTGGGCTTCCCATCAACATCGCCATCATCGGCGCGGCGGCACAGCCGTTCATCCCGCTGGTCAAGCTGTACCGCGAGGCGCTTGAGGCATCGGGGTACGACCCCGCTGCGGTGCCTGTGGGCATTGGCTCGCACGGCTTCATCGCCGACACCTCGCAGAAAGCCGCCGACATCTCGGCGCCCGGGTTGATGGCTGCCATGAACCAGATCGGCAGCGAACGCGGCTGGGGCCACGAGATCGACCGCACCGGTTTTGACCGCATGCGCGAGCCCCACGCGGCCCTGATGGTGGGCAGCCCCGCCCAGGTGACTGAGAAAATCCTCGCCGAATACGAGATGTTCGGTAATCGCCGCACCATGATCCACATGGGTGTGGGGCACCCGCCGCACCGCGACATGATGCGCTCCATCGAACTGCTCGGCACTGAGGTGGCACCCGCAGTGCGCAAGGAGATCGCGCGTCTCGAGGGCGCAGCGCTGACCCGATGACGGTGGCCCTCCGCCGCAGGCGGCGATAGGATTCAGGTATGTCTGAGACCCAGCCCGTCAGCGCGACCACCGACGCACCGCCGTGCCCCAAGTGCGGTGCCGTGACCTTCGCGACCACCCGCACCATGCGTGTGCATGATCTCGATGGCGCCAGCGCCATTGCACGCGACAAGAAGGTGCCCGTGTACCGCTGCATGCGCTGCCAGAACGAGGTTCCGCGCGAGGCCTGATCGGTCGCTTCGCGTGAGCGTCATCACGTCGCTCCGTGCCACGCCCGACGGGCGTGCGATCAGGGTTGAGAAGGGCGGCGCCAAGTGGCTGCGCCTGCCGGTGCATCTGGTGGCCGATCTCGGCCTGTACAACGGCGAGGAGATGGACGACTCCCGGGTGGCGGCCATCGAGGACGCCGCCGCACTCGAGCGCCTCTGGGAGTCCACGCTCAGGTACACCGTTGCGCGAGGGCGTTCGGAGCGCGAGGTGCAGAGGCGCCTGAGGGACCGCCAGGCCACTGAGGATCAGAGCGCCCGCATTATGCAGCGGCTTTCGGCCAACGGGCTGGCCGACGAGAACGACAACGCCCGACAGCGGGTGGAGCGTCTGGCGATGAAGGGGTGGACCACCCGCCGCATCGAGAGCGAGATGCTCGGAGTGGGCTTTCCTCGTGACACGGTGCGAATCGCAGTGGGTGAGGTGCTGCCCCCCGATCACGACGATCAGCTGCTCGACGTTGCGGTGTCCCGCCGTGGCATTCCCGACGCAGCGGCCGACCGCCGCAAGATGGCCGATCGCCTGATGCGCCAGGGGTTCTCGCCTGCGGCGGTGCGTGAGGCCGTGCGGCCCGATGACGGCGCACGGGACGAACCCGCCGACGCCGCGGCGCCCGAGGCCGAGGAGCTCATCCGCCAGGTGCGGCGCCGTTATCCCGGGCAGGGGGGAGACCAGGCGGAACGCCGACGTGCGCTCGGCTGGTTGGCGCGCCGGGGGCTCAGGGCCGACGACGCACGGCACATCCTCGAGGCCGCCGCCGCATCCGACGACTGACGGTGGTTGCTAGGCGGTCTGGATCGCGGTGAGCACCCGGGCCAGGCGCTCGGAGACCTCGGCCGCGATGGGCGTGAGCGTCGGGTTGCCCACCATGCCGAGCATCTCGCTGGCGGCCACCGCACTTACGCGGGTGTGGCCGTCCACGCGGTACACCACCACGTTGCACGGCAGCAGCACACCCAACTCTGCCTCAGCCGACAGCGCCTTGTGGGCGAGGGCCGGGTTGCACGCACCCAGAATGACGTAGGGATCACGATCGACGCCGATCTTGGCCTTCATCGTGGCCTGCACGTCAATCTCGGTGAGCACGCCGAATCCCTCCGCGGCCAGCGCCTCGCGCGTGCTCGCGAGCACCGTTTCGAAGTCGCGGTCGAG
>CAIPNN010000137.1 GCA_903866425.1 uncultured Actinomycetes bacterium | reverse complement strand
CCATGTGCAGCAGCTCGCCGGAGAACTCGCCGGGCGAACGCACGTCGACCAGCGGGCCGTTGCCGATGTGCGCCAGCACCTGCTCGCGGTACGCGCGGATCACGCTGTCGTCGCGGGCGGTCACGGGGTAGGCGGTGTTGGCCGGTGCGGGCACGTCAGTGGTGGTGGCGCGGCCCTCGTCGATCCACTTCTTGCGGCCACCGTCGAGCAGGCGCACGTCGGCGTGGCCGAACAGGGAGGTGACCCACAGGGCGTAGGCAGCCCACCAGTTGTTCTGGTCGCCGTAGAAGACGATGGTGGTGTCGGGCGTGATGCCCTTGGCGCTCATGAGTGCGGCGAATGCCTCGGCATCCACGTAGTCACGCGTAAGCGGGTCGTTCAGGTCGGTGTGCCAGTCGATCTTCACCGCGCCCGGAATGTGTCCGGTGTCGTACAGCAGCACGTCCTCGTCGCTCTCGGCCACCACCAGCCCGGGCGTGCCCAGGTGGTCTTCAAGCCACTGCGTGGTGACGAGGCGCTCGGGGTGCGCGTACGACTGCACCTTGGCATCGGTGTCGAACTCAACTGGCATGCATTCGCCTCCCGGGCGTATGGGTCGTCACCGGCGCCGGCAGTCGCCGTCCGGTCGTGCGTGGCATGAGTATGACTGCTACTTGGTGACGGTGAAGGCGAAGCCCTTGTTCACCGGCTTGCCCTTGGTGCGCTTGACCGTGAGCGTGCCCTTGCAGCTGCCGGGCTTGAGGCCCTTGATTGCTGCCCCGGTCACTTTGCAGACCTTGGCCGTCGACACCTTGGCCGTCAGCTTGCCGCCCTTGGTGTTGAGGCCATACCTGCTCGCGATCTGTGCGAACGAGGCCTTCCCACCCACCCGGATCGAGAGCTGCTTGGGAGCGGTGCTGCCACCAGAGTTGGTGCCACCACCCGGGTTCGTGCCGCCAGTAGATCCCTGGCGGCGCACCACGAACTTGGGTGCCGAGAACGAGATGTTCGAGATGGTCAGCAACTGGCCGTCGGTGCCATTGGCGCCGGCATTCCACTGCGTCCACGACGGCGAGAACGTGCCGGCGTCGCCCGTGCGTGCGACCGAGAAGATGTTGGAGTCGAACGCATCTGTGGAAGTGCCGAACAGCGTGAGCACTGACGACGGCAGGAATGCGAAGAAGGTGCCAAGGCGGTCGCCGCCGCCGCCGGGGGCCATTGTGTGCGGGGCGGCGACGCCATAGGTGAGCACAGGTGCCTGACCCTGCACGATCTGTGCCTCGAGCGAACCGATGAAGGCCGAACTGGTGCCGAAGAGCGTGCCCGACAGCGCGGGGTCGAGGGTGTTGTCCATCGAGAGGGTCATTCCGGGCTGCAGGCGCTCGTGGTCGGCCTGCGCGATGTCACAGGTGGACACGGGGATCTGCGAGCACCCGCCGGAGTTCATCACCGGCATGGTCTTGGGGGTGAACCTGATGCGGACCTCGCCGTCGGCCAGGGGCGACACGGTGCTGGCCCAGTAGCTTGGCACCCCGTTCACCCACGACCAGCGCAGGGTCGAATAGGTGGAGTGGAACCCGACGGTCAGGTCGATCACCGAGGCATCGCTGAGCGGTGGGTTGGCGGAGTTGCCGCTGGTGAAGTCCTCCGACCAGCCGGGCCCCAGGTAGCGCATGAGCGAGATACCCACCCGGTTCGGCGGGT
>CAIPNN010000136.1 GCA_903866425.1 uncultured Actinomycetes bacterium | reverse complement strand
GCCATCGTCGGAAGCCGCCGCCCGAGCGGTGCGGGGCGCCGTTTGGCGCATGATCTGGCGGCGGCATTGGCTGAGCGCGGCGCTGTGGTGGTGAGCGGCCTCGCGCGAGGCATCGATACGGCGGCGCACGAGGGTGCGCTGGCCGGTGGCGGAATCACCATCGGGGTGCTGGGGTCATCGGTCGATCAGATGCACCCGCGGCGCAATGTCGCGCTGGCTGAGCGCATGATGGCCACCGGGGCCGTGCTCAGTGAGTACTTCCCCGGCACCACGCCTGCGCCCTGGCGGTTTCCTGCCCGCAACCGCATCGTGGCCGGGCTCGCCGATGCCGTGGTGGTCGTGGAGGCGGCGGCGCGGTCGGGCGCGCTGATTACCGCCGACTTCGCCATGGAGCACGGCACGCCCGTACTGGCGGTGCCGGGGTGGCCGGGGGCGGAGATGTCGGCGGGGTGCAATGCGCTCATCCGCGCGGGTGCGGCTCTGTGCGAGTGCGTGGACGATGTGGTGAACGAGGTGCCGCATGCGGCGTGGGCCGAATCGACCATGGCACCCGCCCGCGACGCCTCCACCGAGGCTGTGCTGCGTGTGGTGGCGCGTGAGGCCTGTGGCGCAGATGAAATCGCCCAGATGGCGGGCATGGACGCGGCAGCCGTGGCGATGGCGCTGGTGGCGCTCGAAATCGATGGCGCCGTGTGCCGCGAGCCGGGCGGTGTGTTTCGTGCGGTGTCCCGTCGCCGCGGGGGCTGAGGTGGCGCTAGCGGCGGGCGGGTGCCGCGGCGTAGCGCTCAATGACGCGCTCCGCATGCTCGGCCACGGTGGCACGCAGCGCCACCGGCTCGAACAGCACGGCTTCGCCGCCGTGCTTGGTGATCTCCTTCACCAGCCATTCCTCGCTGGCGTAGGGGATCTCGACCAGAATGGACCGGTCGGAGAAACGCTCTGCCGACGGGTGCTCCTCGGCGAGCCAGCGCGCGATGGCCGGGCCGCACCACACCGACGCGCTCTGGGCCATGGTGGTCTCACGCGCCGGAGAACCCCAGGGCTGGTACGGCACGGCCTCAACCTCGGCACGTCGCTCGAAGTGCTCGTCGAGCACGCTGGCGCCGCGGATGCGGTCGAGGCGGAATGTGCGCTGCTCCCCGGCGCGGCGGCAGTGCGCCACGAGGTACCAGGCATCGCGCGAGTTCATGAGCATGTGCGGCTCGATGGTGCGCTTGGTGATCTTGCCGCGCGACTCGGTCCAGTACTCGATCTCGAGCAGACGCTCTTCGCGTACCGCCTGGGTGATTGCGGCCCCCACGGACTCGCTTGCGGTCTGCACGCGGCCGAGCTCGACGCCGGTGGTGGACTCCTGGCCCACGGCCGACTCGATCTTGCGGCGAGCCGATGCGAGTTCCTTCTGGTCGACCAGCGGCAGCCTGCCGCCCACGAAGTCGAGCGCCCACAGAAGCGCCTTGGCCTCGAGCGGGCTGAGACGGGCGGGGCGCGCAAACTGGTCGCCGTAGACCTCTTTCTGCACAAACACGTTGTCGCCCTCAACCTGGGCGAACACGGCGTAGCAACCACCACCGAAGTTGATGAGGTTGAGCAACTCGAGGTCCTCCTCGAGCGCCTCCTGTGTGAGGTTGAGCTCCGATCGGATCTCGGCACAGGGCACGTCGGCCTCGTACGAGCGGCCACAGGCGGCCAGCAGGCGGGTCATGAGGGCCAGGAGGCGCGAGATGCGCTCAACGGGCACCACGCGGTCTGCAGGGTCGTCGGAGAGCGTCTCTGTGGCCACGGCATCGTCGGCGGTGCGGGGCAGCGGCTTCTTCTTGCGCCCCGGCTTGGCGGAGTGGCGGCTGCGGACGTTCTCGAGCGCGGCGAGGGTTGCCTCGCGCAGCGACGCCGGCTCAAGCACCTGCGCCTCGGCACCCAGCCCGAGCACCCACGAGATGAGCTCGCGCCCGCCGCCGTACTCGGTGCGGAACACGGCCGATCCGTTTGCGCGCTCCTCGTACTCGCCGTGCGCCCCGAACATCTGGTCGACCCACCACGCGATGGTGGGCGACAGCTCGATGACCGCCGTGTCGGTGGTGTCCGCCAGCTGCCACGGCGCGCGGTCGCGGTAGCGCGACAGATCAACCTCGCTGGGCGGCGGGAAGTCGTGCTCGGCACGCGTCTTGAAGGTGATGCGGCCTTCGATGCGCGAGAGGCGGAAGCACCGCAGGTCTTCGCGGTCATGCGCAAAGCCCACCAGGTACCAGTTGCCCGCCATGTACAGCAGCGAGTAGGGGTCGACCTCGCGGTCGCTGCGGTCGTCGCGGCCGATCGAGTAGTACCTGAACCGGATGGTTTTGCGGCGGCTGATGGCCGACTCGATCTTGATGAGGTGGCTCGACACCTCGGCCGTGTGCCTGCTGCCCAGCAGGTTGACTGCCACGGTGCGGGCTGCGTGGTCGTCGAGGGGACTCGGGCGGCCGAGGGTGAGGTGCTGCAGCGCCAGGCGCAGGGGCTCCGCGTACGCGAACTGCCCCTCCAGCAGATACAGGCTGGTGTGGAGCGCCGACAGCTCACCCTCGTCGAACTGAATGGGCGGCAGGTAGTAGTTCTCGGGGGGCATGGCGTACAGATCGCCCTGGAACGGGTCATCGCTGGGGCGCTCGACGGCAAGCTTGAGACCCACGCCTTCAAGCTCGGAGCGGTCGGAATAGAAGCGTCGCAGGAACGCCTGCTCGCTCATGCCGCCGTAGCCCTCGACCGCCTCGTGGATCTCTTCGGCGGTCACAGGGCGCTGCTGCGCCATGAGGAATGCGACCAGCGAGAGCTGCCGCACAAGCTTGTCGTCGTCCCTCTGGGCCACTCGGCCGTTCCTCCAGTCGCGGCGCTCTCATCATGGTAGACGAGCGGAGGGGTCTTCGGGGGGTGCGGGGGGCACGGATTGCCGCATGTGGAGCCATGATCCTGACATTTGTGACATCTGGTTGCGCCTGGATGTCGACTGCCCCCGCACGGTCTGGCCGGGTTGTGCAGGTACTGGACGGTGACACCATCGTGGTGGACGCCGTGGGCACCGTGCGGTACCTGGGAATCGACACGCCCGAACTGCATCACCCCCGCAAGCCGGTGGAGCGTTTTGCGGCCCGTGCCGCCGCGGCGAACCGGGCGATGGTGGGCGGGCGCGAGGTGACCCTGGTGACCGATCGCGAGGAGCATGACGCCTACGGACGCTTGCTGGCGTACGTGTACGTGGGCAAGGTGATGGTGAACGCCGAACTGATGCGCGGCGGATACGCGGAGTCGTTCGCATTCGCGCCGAACACCCTGCATAGAGACCTCTTCGACCGCCTCGAGCAGGAGGCCCGCGATGCCCATCGCGGGCAGTGGGGCCAGCTGGAGGGTGGCCCGCCGTACGGTATGCCGTGACATGCCGCCGGGCGCGGGTCTACCATCAGCCCCGATGACGATCCTCGAAGTCGACTACGGAATCCCGTCTGAAGACGAACTGGCCCGCCTGGTGGGCGCGGCCACGCCGCACTTCGCGCTGCAGATCCGCGATCGCGTGCGTGCCTACGCCGACGCGCTGCCCGAGGATCACCCCCGGCGTCCCGGTATCGAGGCGCAGATCGCCCGGCTTGAGGTGCTTGCCGTTGACGGCCAGTGCGGCCCCGCGGGCGACATCGACCTGCCGCCGCGCCCATCGCTCGACGTCGACCGCTAGCCGGTTGGGGCCGTGGCGTCCCGCATGATGTCGAGGAATGTGCGCAGAATCCGCGCAGTGAGGCCCCACACGTCCTCACCCAGCAGGGGATACCGCAGCACCCCGAATTGCGGATCGGGCGGCAGCAACTGATCAGCCGCCAGCAGATCGGCCAGCGGCACCTCCATCACCCAGGCCACCTCACCGGGGTCGGGCGTCATTGCCGGGCGTCCGCCCGGGTGGTGGGCAACCCATGGCTGCACCATGAAGCCGCTCACCCGTGTCTCGACATCATCGAGTGGGCCCAGCACGTGAAGCGTGGCCGGGGAGATGCCGACCTCCTCGTGGGTCTCCCTGAGGGCCGTCGCCCGCAGATCGACGTCCGATGCCTCGTGCCGGCCACCGGGCAGCGAGACCTCACCCGAGTGATGTCCGGGGTACTCGGTGCGCTTGGTGAGCAGCAGATGCGACTGCCCCGCGTGGTCGAACAGCACGATGAGCACACCCGCCGGTTCGCCGGATCCCGCGCGATCGGTGCGGGTGCGCGCGGCAAGCACCGGCGGAAGGATTGCCGCGAGATCGGCGGCACTTGGGGCGTGGTGGGGCTGCACGGTGCGCGAGTGTACGCGGGGATTGGCAGGTGGCACGCATGAGCAGCGAGGCGGTTGACCGCCTGGTGCGCGAACTGAGTGCTGCCGCCGAGGCCGCTGCCGGTATCGCCGGCACCGCCCCGGGGGGCGCCCGCATTGTTGAGCCCGGCCCCGATGGCCGCTGGTACCTGGTGGCGCTTGAGGGCCCCGCATTCCTGTGCCTGCGCAACGATCTGGAGCCCGAGCAGTCGCTGGCCCGCGTTGACGAGGTGGCCCGGGCATGCCTGCTGCTGGAAAGCGCGGAGGCGCTCATCGATCCGGTGGCACTGCGGGCCATGGCGCCTGCAGCGGCCGCCCTCGACCCGTGGCGGGCCGAAATGCAGGTGGCATGCGATGCCATCACCCGGGCCGCGGAGCGTGCCGCACTTCTGGCCGACTGGGCGGAGGATCCCCAGCGGGCCGTGGCGTCACTGGTGGCGCTCGACGACGCCATCGGGCGTCAGGACCGGGCGCGGGCGGCCTACGCGTCGTTCGTCGGTGCCACCGACCCTCTGGTTGGGCAGCAGAGTTCGCTCGACGCCGAACTGGTGCGGGTGCTGGGTGCGGCCGAGAACGCCGCAGCCGCAGCCGGGCTGGCAGACGCCCTCAGCGGCGTGCTGGCAGCGGGCATTGAGGCGATCGGGGAGGGGGCGGCCGAGATGACCGCCCTGCACGTCACACCGCTGCAGTAACCGCCGCGTCGTCGGTGGCGCTCTCGTCGTCGGCCTCCGCCGACGCCTCCGCCTCTGGTTCGGGCGGCGGAATGAAGCCCGACTCGATGAGCGCCTCGATGCGCGCGAGGTCTGACTCCTCAAGGGGCGGCAGCTCGGGCGTGGCCACGAACTCATCGAGCTGGTCTTCGGAGTGCACCTGGGCAATCACCGATGCCACGCCCGGGCGGTCGAGCACCCAGCGCAGTGATGCCTGCGCGAGGGTCCATGCACGGCCATCGGCCAGGAACCCCAGGGTGTCAACGCGGCGCAGACCCTCCTGCAGCCATTCACGATCAAGGTGCGCGCGCGGGTCGCCGGGCGGGAAGGTGGTGTGGGTCGTGTACTTGCCCTCAAGCAGGCCCCACGCATGTGGACGGCGGGCGATGACGCAGGCACCCGCGGCGTGGGCAAGACCGGCGAGCTCAGCCCCCGGGTCGTGATCGACGATGCTGATCTCCACGTCGAGCAACGGCATGCGCTTCGACCTGATGAGCCGCCGGCCATCGCCCGGGCGTGAACCCTCGGCAATCGCGGCGCCAAACGCGCGCACCTTGCCCTCAGCCACCAGGGCGTCGAGGGTGTCGAGCACTGACTCGTCGGTGAGCACACGGCGCGGGGCATGGTGCAGTTCGCAGATGTCGATGACGTCGCCGCCCAGGCGCCGCAGGCTGTCCTCCACCGCCGCGCGGATGGCCTCAGGACGGAAGTCCTGCGTCATTGCCCGCCGTCCGCGACCAGCCGGCTCCGCGTTCTGCCAGTCGTAGCCCACCTTGGTGGCCAGCACCACGCGGTCACGACGGTCGGCAAACGCCCGCCCGAGCACACTCTCAACGCGCCCATCGCCGTCGCGATCGGCCGTATCGAACAGCGTGATGCCGCGGTCGAGCGCCGCGTGCAGCAGGCGGATGGCATCGTCGTCACCGTGGTCACCCCACCAGCCGGTCGCCAGGGCATCTGCGCCGAAGCCCACTTCGGACACGCTGATGCCGGTACCGGGAATCTCACGATGGCGCATGCGGTGAGGCTACCGCCGGCCCCCGACGCCCTCCGCGCGACTACTCGTCCTCGTCGGCGTCTTCGTCGTCGTCGGCCAGCAGGAACTCCACGAGGTCTTCCACCGTGAAGCGGCCCGACTGCATTGATGCGACAAGCCCGTAGACGGTGGCCGAGTGCGGCCGGTCGAGCACGTACTCGCGAATGGCCTCGTTGCCCCGCGCGTTGATCTCCTCAAGCGCCTGACGTCCCACGGCCGTTGACACCACGCCCACGCCCTCAACGTCAACAAGGCCTGCGGTGGAGAGCGACTTGGCCGCCGACGCGATGTCGTCGGGCTCTGCCTGAAACTCCGCGGCCAGTGCGGTGAGCGACTTGCCGTCCGGCTCTTTGGCAAGCGACTGCAGCAGCAGGTAGGAGCCCGACGACAGTCCGGCTTCCATCACCACCTGGTCGAGCACGCCGGCCACCTCGGCCAGCAGCTGAAGGTCATCTTCGTCGCGGTACATGTCTACGGCCCGTAGCGGTGTGCCGGGGCGGGTCGGAGATCGTCGTAGGCCTGGCCCGACCAGATGCGGCCGGTGATGCCCAGATCGTCGAGTGCACGCAGGGCCGATCGCACCACGCCGGCGCGGGCGCCGCGTCCGTGGTCGTTGGCAACGGTCACCTCGAAGTCGTGGCTGCCCGACTCCCGCATTGGGCGGCCGTTGGCGCGTGCGAGCGCCACGCGGGCCTCTGAAAGCCGCAGGGGGTCGTCAACGGTGAGGTAGCACTCGAAGAATGCCCAGTCGTCGGCCATCTCGGCTACGACTGCATCGAATTCATGGGTATACGCCATGGCGGCAGGCTAACCGAGGCCGTGGAGGGCGTGGGCGACTTCGGCAGCGCGGGCCGCGAACTGGGCGTCGTCGAGCACTGGCGCGGGGATGGGGGAGGCGACGTCATCCGGCAGCGTGACCCACGAGACGCACCCGCCCATGTCGGGGGTCATCTGAAGATCAACGGTGGGGGAGACGCGATGCGTGCGCGCCACCACGGCGATGAGCGGCTGCTTCGGACGCCACTTGAGGCGCGACTGTGCGTAGTCGGGACCGAGCACGTGAAAGTCCTCCAGCGCGTCCAGTTGCGCCTGTTCAGTGATCTCGTGCACCGCGTGCACCTCGCACCAGGCGGTGAGATCGGTGTGGCCGGGCTCCTCGCGCAGCACCAGCTCGGCGGCGTACGCCTCACGCGCAGCGGGCGTGAGCAGCTCGGGCTTCTGGTGCAGGTGGGTGGGAAGCAGGAAGAAGCGGGAGTGGGGGACATCGAAGCGCTTTTCGCCGATTCCCCCCTTGCGCAACATCACCACTTGGTCGCCGGCAAGCATCGCCGCGATGACAGCGTTCCATTCCTTGAGTGCGTGCTCGGCCACAGGGCAATGGTAGGCATCGCACCTGCGCCGAATGCCGCGGTTTGGTGGGGCCGGATGACCCTCCGGACCACCCACTTCCCGTGTT
>CAIPNN010000135.1 GCA_903866425.1 uncultured Actinomycetes bacterium | reverse complement strand
TGCGCAATATCGCCATAGGTCATTGGGGGAAGCCAGAAGGCCCGCACGCCAGCCGTGTCGATGACCGCGCCACCCCCCGGCAGCGGGATGAGCCTGGGGTCGGTGGTGGTGTGCCTGCCACTCCGCAGGCGGTCGGATACCTCGCCCGTGGCCCGCTCAACACCGGTGAGTGCACTGGTGAGGGTCGACTTGCCCACGCCCGACAAGCCCGTGAAGGCGGCCAGGCGGCCGCTTATGAGGTCGCGCACCTGCTCGACCATCTCGGGGTCGTGCGACGACCCGCTGATCACCGGGTGGCCTGCAGCACGCTGGCGGGCTGCGACCTCCGCCACCATCACCGCGTCGTGGGGCACGTCGGTCTTGGTGAGCACCAGGGCGAAGTCGAGCCCACCGGCAACCGCGGCCACCGCGTAGCTGTCGATGAGGCGCGGGTGCAAAGGTGGTTCGGCCACCGCCGCGATGACCACGAGCAGGTCGGCGTTGGCCACCACGGTGCGCACCCGGCCGCCGCTGCCGATGCGCTCAAGCACCGTGCGGCGCGGGAGGATCTCGCGGATGGTGCCCTGCGTGCCCTTGTCGTCAATGCGCACCCGGTCGCCCGCCACCGGCGGGCCACCCGGCAGCCGGGGGGCCAGACGTACCTCGCGCGTGCCCGTGCCCTCGGCGACCTCGGCAACCGGGCCGGCCACGCGCAGCACGAGGGGCGCCTCAGAGGTCAGAGGGCGAGCAACTCCTTGGCGGTGAAGAGCGCGTGCAGCGGCACATCGCCGAGCTCGGCCTCCACCTTGGCGCGGCCGTCGTCTTCCTCGCGGTCAATCACCACGAGCGCCGACACCACCTCAGCACCGGCTGCACGCACGCGCTCAATGGCGGTGAGCATCGATCCACCGCTGGTGAGCACGTCGTCCACCACGGCCACCTTGGTGCCCTCCTCGACGAACGGGCCCTCGATCCAGTGCTGCAGGCCGTGCTTCTTGGCCTCCTTGCGCACGTAGAAGCCGTTCCAGCGGGTGCCGTCGAGGAACGCCGCGGCCTGAATGGCGCACACCAGCGGGTCGGCACCCAGAGTGAGACCACCCACGGCAGCCGGCCCATCAGGCTGGATCATGGGGTAGGCCATGCGACCCGAGAGGTATGCACCCTCCGGATCGAGCAGCACCTGCCGCACGTCCACGTAGTAGTCGGAGCGCCGCCCCGACGAAAGAACCACGGACTCCCGGAAAAGGGCCCGCTCGGAAAGGATGGTGGCCAGGCGCTGGCGCTCGTCGTCATTCGTCATGAGGGCCACGCTACCAACCGCTTCCACGGTGCGCGGGGCGCCTTTGCGCCCTAGTGTTGCGACCGCAGCCACGTCGACCCGGAGGGTCCCCGAGTGCAGGTTCAGCCCGAGCCCACGCCCAACCCGAATGCCATCAAGTTCACGCTCGACCAGCCCGCCACCAGCGGCGGGGCCGAGACGTTCAAGGAAGGCAGCGATCCCGCGGCCTCACCGCTTGGTGCCGCCATCTTCGCGCTGGGCGATGTGACCAACGTGTTCGCCACGGCGAACTTCGTGAGCGTCACCAAGACCGACGCCGCCGACTGGGGTGACCTCGGCCCCAAGGTGATGGAGGCCATTGAGGCCCACTTCGGAGGGGCCGCGTGAACACCGCCAGCGGAATCTTCTTCACGTGGGCGCTCGGCCTCATCTTCGTGGTCGGCGGCATCGTGTTCATCGCCTTCCTTCCGGTGAACAACGTGCTGTACGGCCTGCCCTACCTGGTGATCGGTGCACTGCTCTGTTACGGCGCGTGGCGCCTGCAGGTGAGTGCGAAGAAGAAGGCCGCGCAGGAGGACGAGGCCGAGGCCGAACCCCGCCCCTGAGAGCGCCCGGCGTCTGCAATCAGATGCCGGGAGCGCTCAGGAGCGGGTTCCGCCGGGTTCCACCCCTGTCGGGGCGCGCTAGGCAATCGCCGGCATTCCGGCGAGCACCTCGGTGGCGCGGGCGAGCTCGCCCTCGTCCACTGCCAGGTCCTGCATGTTCCCCGAGAGGAAGTCGGCGTAGGCCGCCATGTCGAAGTGGCCGTGGCCGCACAGGTTGAAGAGGATGGTCTTCTCGACGCCCTCCTCCTTGGCTCGGTTGACCTCCTCCACCACCTGACGGATGGCGTGTGAGGGCTCGGGTGCCGGGATGATGCCCTCGGCACGGGCAAAGCGCACGGCCTCGGTGAAGCACTCCACCTGGCTGTGCGACGTGGCCTCCACAAGCCCCTCGTGCACCACGTGACTCACCAGCGGCGCCATGCCGTGGTACCTGAGGCCACCCGAGTGGATGGACGGCGGGATGAAGTCGTGGCCCAGCGAGTGCATGGGCAGGAGCGGCGTGGTCTGCGCGGTGTCGCCGAAGTCGTAGCCGTACGTGCCACGCGTGAGCGTGGGGCACGAGGCGGGCTCGACGGCCACGATGCGGATGTCCTTGCCGGCGATCTTGTCCTGCAGGAACGGGAATGCGATGCCACCGAAGTTGGACCCGCCACCCACGCAACCCACGACGACGTCGGGGTAGGCCCCGGCCATCTCCAGCTGCTCCTTGGCCTCCTGCCCCACCACGGTCTGGTGCAGCAGCACGTGGTTGAGCACCGAGCCAAGGGCGTAGTTGGTGTCGTCACGCATGGCGGCCTGCTCAACGGCCTCGCTGATGGCGATGCCGAGCGAACCGGATGAGTCGGGGTGCTCGGCAAGGATGGCGCGGCCCGCGTTGGTCTCCTCCGAGGGGCTGGCCACACACTGGCCGCCCCAGGTCTCCATCATCAGGCGGCGGTACGGCTTGCTGTCGTACGACACCCGCACCATGAACACCTTGCACTCGATGTCGAACAGGTTGCAGGCGAACGACAGGGACGAACCCCACTGGCCCGCGCCGGTCTCGGTGGTGAGGCGCTTGATGCCGGCCTGCGCGTTGTAATACGCCTGCGGCACCGAGGTGTTGGGCTTGTGCGAGCCCGCAGGCGACACGCCCTCGTACTTGTAGAAGATCTTGCAGGTGGTGCCGAGGGCCTTCTCGAGGCCGAGGGCGCGGTACATGGGCGTGGGGCGCCACATGGCGTAGATCTCGCGCACGGGGTCGGGAATCGCGATGTAGCGCTCCTGCGAGACCTCCTGCTCGATGAGCGACATCGGGAAGATGCCGGCGAGGGCCTCGGGGCCGAGCGGCTCGCCCGTGCCGGGGTTGAGCGGGGGCGGGGGCATCGACGGCAGGTCGGCCGCGATGTTGTACCAGTGGTCCGGGATCCGGTCCTCCGGAAGCATGTATCGGTGCTGCGCCACGGGTGCACTCCTTCGGGTCGTCACATGGGGAACGCCCGAAATCCTACGCCCGCGCCGGCATTTCTACCTGTAGCGCACCCGCAGCACCGCGTCGCGGGTGGTCGACCCGGTGCGGTTGGACGCCGTCACTGAGTACCGCAGCACGTATTCGCCAGGGCTGTCGCTGGCCGCCACACGCAGCGGACCCGACGCAAACAGGCGGCCCGGGTCGGCCAGCGCCGACGGCGGTTCGATCTGCGCGAGGATGTCGCCATAGGGCGAGAGAAAGGTTCCGGTGCGTGCCACGCGCACCTCGGTGCGCCCACCCACGCGATAGTCAACGCGGTATGCGTAACGGGCACCCCGCGTGAGCGGCTGGGGCGCCGCGGTGCGGGTGCCGGCCTTCACCACCTTGACCGAGACGATGCGAAGCGGCGGCGCAGCCACCGCGGTGGCCGATGCCAGCGCGGCAATGGCGAGCCCCGCGGCGAGCGCCCGCCTCATGCGGCAACCAACGGCAGCGACAGTGCGAACCGGCTGCCTTCGCCCGGGCTGCTCTCCACCTCGATGCGTGCGCCGAGCGAGTCGGTGAGCCCGGCCACGATCGCAAGACCCAGACCGGTGCCGCCGGAGTCGCGGTCGCGTGCCGCATCGACGCGGTACATGCGGTCGAAGATATGCGGCAGGGCGTCGGCGGGGATGCCCACACCGGTATCGGCCACGGCCAGCACGGCCTCGCCGTCGGCCATCTGCGCACTCACGCGCACCGTGCCACCCGCCGGGGTGGCCCTGAGGGCATTGCTCACGAGGTTGCCGAGGATCGTCTGCACGTGGGCGGCATTCGTGGGCACCACGATGGAGTCCTGCGTTGCGTCAGGACCCCGCAGCAGCACCCCTCGCTCCGCCGCTGCGGCCTCAAGCCGCGTGGCCACCTCGCGGGCGAGCGCGACCACGTCAGTGGGCTCACGCACGGGTTCGGCATCGAGGGCGGCCACCGTGAGCGCCTGCAGGTCGGCCACGAGCCCCGAAAGGCGCTGCGACTCCTCGTGGATGATCTCCGCAGCCTCGCGGTGCCCATCGTCGGTGCTGATGGTGCCGTCAACCATCGCCTGTGCGAACCCGTCAATGGCGGTGACCGGCGTCCGCAGTTCGTGGGCCACGTCGGCAAGGAACACGCGCTGGCGCTTGTCCGCATCGGCCAGCTGCTGGGTCATCGCATTGAGTGATGTGGCCACGCGGGTCAGTTCGTCGTCGCTCACCTCAACGCGCGCGTCGAGGTCACCGCCGGCAACGGCCTCAGCCTGAGCGGCAAGGGCACTGGCCTCACGGCGAAGGCGGCGTGATGCCAGGCCGGCGAGCCACCACGCCACGCCGCCGATGATCAGCACCACCGCGATGATGATGAGCGGCAGCGCCCACTGGCCGATCACACCGGCCGAGGCCTCGTGCTGCACCGTCACCTGCAGATCGCCGTCGGTGACCACGACCTGGGCATCGAGCA
This sequence comes from uncultured Actinomycetes bacterium, assembly GCA_903866425.1. GTDB lineage: Bacteria > Actinomycetota > Thermoleophilia > Miltoncostaeales > Miltoncostaeaceae > SYFI01. The sequence goes on along the minus strand of CAIPNN010000135.1, from coordinate 3,848 downwards.
CCTGCACCGGGTCGCTCCAGTACACGGTCTCGCCGTCCTTGCGCACCACCACCTGCGTGCCGGGCATATAGCGCTGCGCCTGCGCCACACCATCGTGGCCTGCACGGCGATAGGTGGCGGCAATTTCCTGACCCTGCTGACGCAGGTTGTCCTGAACCGCCTGCTGCACCTGCTGGGTCACCAGCACGTTCAGCGCGAACTGCACGCACACCACAGCGACCACCAGCGCCACCACGATGGCCAGCGCAATACGCCCCCGATACGTGGAGGGCATCACCCTGCCGAGCCGCTCGCGCACGTTCACGACGTGGGATCGAGCCGGTAGCCCACCCCGCGCACGGCGACGATGCCGATGTCCTTGCCCAGCTTCTTGCGCAGGTTGGCCACGTGCACGTCAACCGTCTTGCCGCCGACACCGCTCTGGTAGCCCCACACGCGCTCCAGCAGTCGCTCGCGCGTGAACACCACATTGGGGTGCGCCGCCAGTTCGGCAAGCAGATCGAACTCGAGGCGGGTGACGTCGATCAACTCGCCATCCACCCGAACGGTGCGGCTGGCGGGGTCGAGTTCGGCGTCGCCGGCACGAAGTGGCCCCGACGTATCGGGCGCGCTGTGCACCCGTCGCAGCACGGCCTTCACGCGCGCCGTGAACTCGCGCACGGAATAGGGCTTGGCGATGTAGTCGTCCGCACCCAGCTCAAGGCCCATGATGCGATCGATCTCCTCACCCTTGGCGGTGAGCATGATCACGGGCAGGCCCGGGTACTCGATGCGCAGTTGCTGGCAGGCCTCGAGGCCATTCATCTCGGGCATCATGTAATCGAGCACCACGAGGTCGATTCCGCCTGATCGCACCTGCTCAAGCGCCTCGCGCCCGTTGCCAGCCTCGGCCACGGTGTAGCCCTCGGCCTCCAGCTGCATGCGCAGCAATTTGCGGATCGATCGCTCGTCGTCCACCACGAGAATGTGGCCACCTGTTGCCATAGGGCGATCGTACCCCCGGGTTCGGGTTGCATCGCCGTGGTGCTGCGCCTAGCGTTCCCCGGCCGGGCGAGATAGCTCAGCTGGTAGAGCACACGACTGAAAATCGTGGTGTCCCCGGTTCGAGTCCGGGTCTCGCCATGTCGCGCGCCGCACCCCCTGGGGTGCGGCGCGCGTCGTTTTTGCGACCATGCCCCCGTGGACCTCTCAATCGTCATCCCGGCGTACAACGAAGAGCGGCGCCTCACGCCCACTCTTGAGGGGTGGAGCGCATGGCTCGACACCTTCGACGGCACCGCCGAGGTCATCGTGTCGGACGACGGATCCACCGATGGCACCGGCGCACTGGTGGAGCGTTTCGCCGCAGGCGACCGGAGGTTCCGCCTCAATCGCCTGCCGGAGAATCAGGGCAAGGGCGGAGCGGTGCGCTCGGGCATGCTCACTGCCAGCGGCGACTACCGCTTCTACGTCGATGCCGACATGAACATCGCGCCGTGGCACGTAGAGCCCGCCCTCGCACTGCTGGGGTCGGTGGCCGACGTGGTGGCGGGCAAGCGCAGCCTGTCGGAGTACGCCAATGCCGAGCAGAGCGCGTCGCGGCTGGCAGCAGGTGCTGCCGTTCAGGTGGCCCGACGGGTGCTGGTGCTGCCGGTGATCAGCGACACCCAGGCAGGGTTCAAGGGCTTTCGCGCCGAGTGGGCCGAGCGGGTCTTTGAGAAGGCGGTCATCAATTCGTTCGCCTTCGACATCGAGGCCCTGTTCCTCGCGCGGCGCATGGGTGCGCGTATTGCCGAGATGCCGGTGTCGGTGGAGTTCCGCGACGAGTCCACATTCGATGTGAGCAAGCACCTGCCGCCGTTCATCAAGGACATCTACGGCATCAGGCTGAACGCCTGGCGAGGACGCTACGACTGACGTGCGATGGCGACGACCTCCCCGGCCGTCGCCTGCACCCGCTCCTCGGCACTGCCGCCGTTGACCGCAAGCGACAGCAGGCCGTGGCTGTCCACATAGGCCAGAAGCCCACCGCGGGGAACGTCGGCGAAGGTGCGCCCCAGCGTGCCCCGGGTGCGCGTGGCGGTGCTGATGGCCCAGATGCGATCACCCGCGACAAGCCCTGCGGCCATCAGCTGCTCCCACGTGGCCCACAGGGCCAGATTGCCGAAGCGGTCAGCGCCGGCCACAAGGGCGTCCAACTGCCCGTCGAAGGCGTTGGGCTCGGGCAGGTGCGGGCGCTCGATTGATGCCAGGTCGATGTCCGGCCCAAGGGCGCTGAGCGACACGCCCGATGCCAGGTGCGCTGCCACCGGGGCAAAGATGTCGCGGCCATGGAACGTGGCCGACACCGGACGCCGCATGTAGTCCTCCGACGTGATCTCGACGGCCCGCACGCCCTGCAGGCGATCGGCGGCCAGCCCCAGCAGGCCGTTGTCGGGCCCCACGATCACCTTGCCCCACTCGGTCTCAAGTGCCACGGCGCGGCGGGCCGTACCCACGCCCGGGTCAACCACGGCCACCGTCACCGAGTCGCGTGGCATCAACCGCACCAGGCGCTCCACCAGCACGGCGCCCCAGCGGATGTCGCCCGCGGGGATGTCGTGCGCCAGATCAATGCGGCTCACCTGTGGGGCCAGGGTGGCGGCCACGGCGTGCAGCGCACCCACATGCTCGGTGTGCGGCCCGTAATCGGTGACGAAGCCCAGTGCCGATGCCATGGGCCTTACCGCTGCTGCGCGGCCAGTTGGAGCACCGCGCGCATGAGGCCCGGAATGTCGTGCTCGTGCGCCTCGCTGGCCACCTGCAGACCCGCCTCACGTGCGGTGTCTGATGTGACGGGGCCGATGGGTGCCACCAGGGGGCCCGCGGCCAGCCGTGCGCGCTGGGTGTCGTCAAGCAGGTCGAGCGTGTTGGTGACTGTGGATGACGAGGTGAACGTGATGATGTCGGCGTCCAGTGCCTGCTCGATGACCTCGTCGGGCGGGCGCTCGGCCAGCGTCTCGTACACGGCCACGTCGTCAACCTGTGCGCCGCGGGCGCGAAGGCCATCGGCAACCACAGGGCGCGCGTCGCGGGCGCGCGCGATGAGCACCCGCCTGCCCTCGACGGGCGTTGATGCAAGGGCGTCCAGCACGGCCTCGCCCACAAAGCGCTCGGGCACCACGTCGGCACGGATGCCGTGGCCGGCGAGCGCCGTGGCGGTTGCGGGGCCGATGGCCACCACCAGCTGCTCGGGACGCAGCGCACGGGCGTCGAGGCCGTGCTCGGCCATACGGGCGGCCATCTCCTCGACGCCGTTGGCACTCGTGAAGATGATGATGTCGTACCCGCCGATGTCGGCAAGTGCGGTGCCGAGTTCAGGCGACGCCGTGACGGGGGCGATGCGGATGACCGGCAGTTCGATGACCTGCGCGCCCATCAGTTCAAGCGCGGCCCGAAGGTCACTCGCCTGCGCGCGGGCGCGGGTGACCACCACGGTCCTGCCAGCCAGCGGGCCGCGACCGGCGCTGGCAAGCCCGGGCTCGCGCGACACCACATCGCCGAACACGAGGATTGCCGGGTTGCCGAGGCCCTCATCCTGCACCCGCTGCGGCAGCGTGCCGAGCGTGGCCACCACCGAGCGCTGACGGGGCGTGGTGCCCCACTGGATGGCGGCGGCAGGCTGGTCTGCGGGACGGCCCGCGGCGATGAGGCGCTCGGCAATGGCCGGCAGGCGTCCCATGCCCATGAGCACGATGAGCGTGTGCGGCAACTTGGCCAGCAGGTCCCAGTCGTTCTGCTCGGCATCCTTCGCAGGGTCCTCGTGCCCGGTGACCACCGTGAAGCCCGTGGCCATGGCGCGGTACGACACGGGAATACCCGCCGCCGAG
>CAIPNN010000134.1 GCA_903866425.1 uncultured Actinomycetes bacterium | reverse complement strand
GTACACCCTGCCCGCGCCGCCGCCGCCGGGCACCGGCTCGACTTGGAATGGCTTTGACGCCTACTACGTGCAAGCCATCGGCAAAACCGGCGTGGCCCTGCGCGTGGCCTTGAACGAGGCCGCTGCCCGCAGCCACCGCCGCCTGAGCTACGCCGACGTGTGGGAGGCGCTGAAGTACACCGACGAAGACCCGGCCAACACGGCCAACGTGATCTTGATCTACACCGGCCGCTCGCAAGCCAAGACCTTCAATGCATCGGGCAACCCCGACCCCGACGCCTGGAACCGCGAGCACGTGTGGCCCAAGAGCAAGGGCTTCCCGGATGAGCCGCAGTGGGCGCACACCGATGTGCACCACCTGCGCCCAGCCGATGTGTCGGTCAACAGCACCCGCGGCAACAAGGACTTCGACTGGGGCGGCAGCGCCATCGGCGAGGCACCGGGCAACCTGACCGATGCCGACAGCTTCGAGCCGCGCGCGGCGGTGAAGGGCGACATCGCCCGCATGATGTTCTACATGGCCGTCCGCTACGAGGGCAACGACGCCACCGGCGTGGGCAACCTGGAACTGGCCGACAGCGTGGGCGTGACCGGCAACTTCCTGGGCAAGCGCTGCACGCTGGTGAGCTGGCACCGGCAGGACCCGGTGAACGCCGACGAGGTGCGCCGCCATGCGCGCATCGTGGAGCGCCAGGGCAACCGCAACCCCTTCGTGGACTACCCGGCTTGGGTGGAACAGGTGTTCGGGGCGGGTTGCCCTTGAGCGCTTGAGGGCGCGCGCCGCGCGGCGGGCGGGGGCACGGCCCCCAACCCCGGCGGCGGCGCCCACAAGCCCCCTGGCGGGGCGGGGTTTCTTCCTGAAGTTTCAGTAAACACTGAAACCTCCGAAAGAATGTGGGGGTTAGCCCTAGATCGGACCCTGCCATGACCACCCTGACCCCGCTTGTTCACGCCTTCGTCAGCCACTTCGGTGAGATGGGCAGCCACTGGGGCATCAACCGCACGGTGGGGCAGATCTACGCGCTGATCTTTGTGGCGCCCGCCCCCATCCATGCCGATGAGATTGCCGAGCGCCTGAGCTTCAGCCGCGGCAATGTGAGCATGGGTCTGAAGGAATTGCAGGCCTGGCGGCTGGTGAAGCTGCGCCACGTGCCGGGCGACCGCCGCGAGTACTTCGAGGCCCCGAGCGACGCCTGGGAGGTGTTCCGCACCCTGGCCGAAGAGCGCCGGCGCCGAGAGATCGAGCCCACGCTGAGCATGCTGCGCAACGCGCTGCTCGAAACCCCCAGCAACGAAGCCGACCGCGTGGCGCAGGAGCGCATGCGCGGCATGCACGACCTCATCGACCTGCTGACCACTTGGTTCGACGACGTGCAGCGCCTGGACCCGCACACCCTGGCCAAGCTGATGAAGATGGGCGCCAAGGTGCAGCGCTTGCTGGAGGCCACCGGGGCCTTGAAGCCCCGGAACGACCCCAAACCCGACCCGAAGCCCGACTTCCTGCGCAGTGAGGCCGACCATGGCTGACCCGACCCTCATCACCACGGCGGCCGACGCCACCGCCCTGCTGCTGGCGCGCGCGCAGTTCGCCGCCAACATCAGCTTCCACATCCTGTTCCCCACCATCACGATTGC
>CAIPNN010000133.1 GCA_903866425.1 uncultured Actinomycetes bacterium | reverse complement strand
TCGAGCTCGGTGGCACCTGGTGTGACCATCGCCGGCGGCATCTGCATCCCGCCCGTTGTGGTCGTCACCACACCCGACGCGCCAGTGGCCATCGCGGCACTGCCGCAGCTGCTGGTCCAGAAGTCCGGGCCCGCCATCGCCCGCAAGGGCAGCGCGGTTACCTACAAGATCAAGGTGACCAACCGGGGTCCGCGTGTCGCCACGAACGTGGTGATCACCGACACGCCGCCGCGCTCCATGCTCATCGGCGGCACGCCGCAGGGCGCAACGCGCAGCGGCCGCACGCTCACCTGGGCACTGGGAGACCTGGCGGTCGGCGCATCGCGCACCGTCACAGTGACACTGGGCATGCGACTCACCGCGAGCGGCACTCCCTGCAACATCGCCACAGCGACGGCATCTGACGCCGCAGCGGCACGGGGCAAGGCCTGCACGAGGGTGCAGGCAGTGCGCGACCCGCGGGTGACCGGATGACCCGATGACCCACTGAGCAGTTGATCCACTGGCCGACGGCCCCGGGCGCACACCGCACCCCGGGCCGTCGTGCATATCGCGGGGGTTTCCCACACGTTCTGGCGAACTTCGCGCGGCAGCAGGCAGCAGAAGGTCTAGCCTTGCCCGGTCGCTCCCACTCGGGGGTGCACCGCACTTATCCCATCGGAGGATCGATGACTTGGAGTTTGTGGGACGTCATTTGGACGACCTTTGTGATCTTCGTCTGGGCCATGTTCCTGGTGATCGTGATCAATGTTGTGATCGATCTTTTTCGCAGCCACGACATCGGCGGCTGGTCCAAGGCCCTGTGGCTGATCCTGATCATTGTGATTCCGTTCGTCGGCGTCCTGATCTATCTGATCGTGCGCGGCGGCGGCATGGCCGAGCGCGCCCAGAAGGCACAGCAGGCGCAGGTTGAGCGCTTCGTGGGCAACGCAGGCACGCCCACCGACCAGATCGCACAGGCCAAGAGCCTGCTCGACGCTGGCGCGATCGACCAGGCGGAGTTCGACAAGCTGAAGGCCAAGGCCCTCAGCTAGCGGTTCCCGGCCCGGGGGCACCCGCCCCCGGGCCACCCGCCGCTATTCGGCGGCGTAGCGATCCTCGTTCGCGCGATGCTCCGGCAGCCCCACGGCATCCGTGAGCTCGGTGAAGGTCATGAGGCCATCCTGAGATGGCCCCTCCCCCGTCGCCCCGATGGCCGCATAGGCATCGCGGAGCGCAGCACCTGCGGCGAGAATGCCGGTGATCCCCCAGAGCACCAGGCGAAAGCCCAGGGCATCAAGTTCCGCCAGGGGCAGCAGCGGTGTGCGGCCACCCTCCACCATGTTGGCCAGCGGGCGGCGGCCGGCGAGTTCAGCACCAATGCGCGTGAGTTCATCGCGGTCAAGCGGGGCTTCCACGAATACGGCATCAGCACCGGCGTCGTGCGCCGCCACGCCACGCGCGAGGGCCTCGTCGAGACCCTCCAGGCCGCGCGCATCGGTACGGGCGATGAGAAACACGTCGACGCCGTCCTCGCGCAGGTCGGCGACCGCGCGGATCTTCGCCAGCCAGTCGGCTGCGGGCACGATGCGCTTGCCCGCCATGTGGCCGCAGCGCTTGGGCCACTCCTGATCTTCAAGAATCATCCCGGCGGCACCCGCACGGTGCAGCAGGCGTGCGGTGCGGGCAGCCGACAAGGCGTTGCCGTACCCGGTGTCGGCATCAACCACCACGGGCACCCCGGGCACGGCGGCGCAGATATCGCGCGCCGCATCGGTGATCTCGGTCTGAGTGAGGAATCCGTAGTCGGGCATCCCCAGACGCGATGCCGACACCGAGTACCCGCCAACCACCAGGGCGCCGAATCCCGACTGCACCGCGATGCGCGCCGACAGCCCGTCGTACACACCGGGCAACACCAGCGGGCCGCCCGCGTCGGCCATCTCACGAAGTTGTGCGGCGCCACTCACGCCGGGCTCCTCGCGATGTCGGGGGCCTGCCGTGCGCTCACGGCGCGGCGGCCAGATCCTTGCCAACCACAACCACGACGTCCGCTTCGCCGATCTTCGCGTCGGAGATTCCGTCGAGCGGGGGTGCCTGCGTGATGCCGAGATCCTTGGCCACGTTCTGGGCCACGGCCTGCTTCCCGGGTGCCCACATCACCGACGACGTCATGACGTCCTCCGTCGAGGCGTCACCCACCTCACCCAGGCGGTATCCGGCCGTCTCCACCTTGGGGCCCACGGTGGTGCCGGCCGCACCCGTCACGCCGCTCGCGTTGAGCACCGCCACGGTGTACGCGGCCTTGTCCTGAATGGCCGGCGGGTCAGCAGGTACTGCCGCAGCGGGGTCGGGACCAAGCGGGCCATTGGCCGACTGCGACTGCACAGCCTGCGTGCCGCTTGATCCGCTGCCGCCGCGAAGGACGAACCACCAACCGGCGAACCCGCCGATGAGCAGCACGGCAATAAATGCGGTGATGATGCCGGCGCGCGATCCCGACCCGGCGGGCCGCGGCAGGTCGCCCTGCGAGGTGCTCTGGCGCCCACGCAGCGCCAGGCCACGATCGGTGGCGACCGGCGCCGACCGGCCAATACCCGCCGCCTCGCGTGCATCGAGGGTCTTGATGGCCGCCTGACGACGCCAGGCAACCATGCCGAGGCCGATCGCCCCGGCGATTGACGCGAACATCAGGATGGTGGCGATAGCCAGCTGCAGATCAGACACGACGGTGATCCTAGCGACGTGCTCCGGCGACCTCGCTACCCTCAGGGCATGCACGAATGGTCAGATCTCTCCCGCGGTCGCGCGCTTGCACTGGTCACCGCCCGCGACCCCCGTCAATTCCCCGTGGGCATGTTCCAACGCGATCCTGTGCCGCCACCCCAGACGGGCATCGGAACCTTCACCTGGTTCGCCGACGATGCCGAGGCCGCCGACTTCCTCGCCACCATGGTGCCGGTGCTGCTGCTCGATCCGGAGAGCTGGCCCGACTTCGACGCGCTCGTCGCCGAAACGCGGCGCATCGCGCGTACCGTGCCCGACGATGGCAACGACCGCATGTCGGCCATCGCGGCGCTCGCCGAGCCATGGGGCGGACGCGCCGACTTCGTGTGGTGGGGGCAGTTCCCCGAGATCGTCGACGCATCGAGCGACTTCGGGCGTTTCATCACGTTCCACTACAGCGAGTACCTCGGCACAGAGGACGACCCGCAGCCCATCAACGACGTTGATGCGTTCGTGGCGTTCCTGCGGGCCTACCCCTACTAGGCGCGCAGGGCGCCGGCGATGCCGGTGCCGAACTCGGCCACCACGGCATCTGCTGCCGCGGGGTCGGGGGCGTCGCCAATGCGACGGATGATCTCGCTGGCAATCACCACGCCATCAGCGATCTCGCCGATCTGACGCGCCTGATCCGGGGTGCGCACTCCGAACCCCACCACCACGGGCACGGGAATGTGCCGGCGGGCGCGATCCACCAGTGCCCGAAGGCGGTCGTCCATGGTCATCTCGCCACCGGTCACACCCGTGACGGCGACCAGGTAGACGAAGCCCTCGGCCTGCTCGCCGATGGCCTGCATTCGGGCGTCGTCAGTGGTGGGGGCGGCAAGCGCAATGAGGGCCACGCCGGCCGCACGTGCCAGGTCGCGGATGTCGCCCGCCTCATCAACGGGCAGGTCGGGAATGATGATGCCCGCCACGCCTGCATCGGCGGCCTGCCCGAGGAACTCCGCGGCCCCATGCGCGATGACGGTGTTGAAGTAGGTCATCACCACCACAGGCGGCCCGTCCTTCAGCCCGGCAGCGATCGCCAGCACGTCTGACGGCCGCGTGCCCTGGTCGAGTGCCAACTGGCCCGCAGCCTGAATGGTGGGGCCGTCGGCGAGCGGATCGCTGAACGGGACCCCGAGCTCGATGATGTCGGCGTGCTCGGCAAGGATGGCCGCATGGCGCGCGCTGGCCTCAAGGGTGGGGTACCCGCCCATGACGTACGGCACGAACAGCGGGCGTCCGGCATCGGCGAACACCTTCGCCAGGCGATCTGCTCCCGACTCAGGCACTGGCATCAATGCCCAGCGCCTCGCCAGCCTGGTCGACATCCTTGTCGCCCCTGCCCGACATGCAGACGAGCACCGGGCCCGTGAGATCGCCAGCGCTGTCGCGCACATACGACAGGGCGTGCGAGGTCTCGAGCGCAGGGATGATGCCCTCGAGGCGGCAGCACTCGAGGAACGCCGAGAGGGCGTCCTCATCAGTGGCGTTGGAGTACGTGACACGGCCCAGATCGCGAAGGTGCGAGTGCTCAGGGCCAACGCCCGGGTAGTCGAGGCCGGCCGACACCGAGTGGGCCTCGGCCACCTGGCCGTCAGGGTCCTGCAGCAGGTACGAGTACGAGCCGTGCAGCACGCCGGGGCTGCCGAGCGCGAGCGATGCACCGTGCTTGCCCGAGAGCCCCTCCCCACCGGCCTCCACGCCAACCAGACGCACGTCGGCGTCGTCGAGAAATCCGCGGAAGATGCCGATGGCGTTCGAACCACCACCCACGCAGGCCACAACAGTGCCCGGCAGGTCGCCGGTCTCGGTGAGCATCTGCTCGCGCGACTCGATACCGATGACCGACTGGAAGTCGGCAACGATCTCGGGGTACGGCGCAGGCCCCACGGCGGAGCCGATGATGTAGTGCGTGTGCTCCACGTTGGTGACCCAGTCGCGGATGGCCTCACTGGTGGCGTCTTTCAGCGTGCCGCTGCCGGCATCAACCGGAAACACCTCGGCGCCCAGCATGCGCATGCGGATGACGTTGAGGCGCTGGCGCTGCATGTCGGTGCGGCCCATGTACACGCGGCAGCCGAGCCCCACGAGTGCAGAAGCCGTGGCCGTGGCAACGCCGTGCTGGCCCGCGCCGGTCTCGGCGATGATGCGCTCCTTGCCCATGCGCTTGGCAAGCAGTACCTGGCCCAGGGCGTTGTTGATCTTGTGCGCACCGGTGTGACACAGGTCTTCACGCTTGAACCACAGGCCACCCGGAATGCCCCAGGCCTCTTCCAGCCGCCTCGCGCGATACATCGGCGTGGGACGGCCCACGTAGTGGCCCAGCAGCACGCCGAGCTCGCTGCGGAAGTCGGGGTCGTCGCGGTAGCGCTCGTATGCCTCGGTGAGCTCATCGAGTGCGCCGATGACCGTCTCGGGCACGTAGCGGCCGCCGTAGGGGCCAAATCGCATGGTCACGCTCACGCCGCCACCTCCATTGCTGCCTCGCGCGCGGCGCGGGCGAATGCCGCCACGAGGGCTGGGTCTTTGTGGCCGGGTGACGACTCAACGCCGCTGGCCACGTCAATCACGTCGGGGCGCACCGTGCGAATGGCGTCGCCCACCACCTGCGGGTTCAGGCCACCCGCAAGGCCGAATGGGCGCGCAGGGCGACGGGCCACCAGCAGGCTCCAATCGGCCAACTGCCCTGTGCCGCCGGCCATACCGGGTACGGCGGCGTCAAACAGCACCATGTCGCACTCGGCGGAATCGCCGGCCGCAATGGCGCCGGGGCCGTCAAGCCTGATGGAGAGCGTGATCGGCACACCTGCCGCATCTGCAATTGCTGCGAGATCGGCCACATCGTGCAACTGCACACGCGTGAGGCCGCATCGGCGCACAGAATCCGACACCAGTGCAGGGTCGGGATTCACAAATACCCCGACGCGTTCCACGCCATCGGGTACGGCCGCCATCACACGCGCTGCATCGTCGGCACCAAGGGCCCTCGGACCATGCGGCGTCATGATGGCGCCAATGGCCCAGGCGCCGGCGTCAACACACACGGCGACGTCTGCAGGGTCGGTGAGACCGCAGAACTTGAGACGCGGGGAATCGGCCATGTCACGCACGCAGGGCAGCGTAGTCCGGCATTGACCCGGGCGCGATAGACTCCGCGAGATGTCGAACGTACCGTGCACCAACGCGACGAGGGGACTCGAAGATGGCGAGCCTTCCCAACATCCGTCGCTCACGCTCGCGGGGGTCTTCCCCCGCGATGCTCGCGCCTGACCGCGACCGCCCGGACGTCCAGCGCCTGGAGGCCCACGGCCTCACCTGGCTGAACATCGAAGAGCCCACCGACGCCGAAACCGCGTGGCTGTCGGAGCACTTCCACTACCACCCGCTCGATCTTGAAGACGTGCTGTCACGCCGTCGCCAGCGCGCCAAGATCGACGAGTACGACGACTACGTGTTTCTGGTGCTGCACTTCCCGCGGTTCGACAAGGCCACGGGGCGCCTGCAGGCCGCCGAACTGAACGTGTTCATCGCGCCGGGCATGATCATCACCATCCCCAAGGAGCCGATGAAGCCCATCCGCGCCCTGTGGTCGCGGTGCGAGGCGCGTGAGGACGCCCGGGACGACTACATGTCGAAGGGCTCAGGGTTCCTGCTGTACGAGATCGTCGACCAGATGTTCGACTACTGCTTCCCCATCCTCGACAAGATCGGCTTCAAGCTCGACACCATCGAGGACGCCATCTTCGAGGGCCACGGCGACTCCGTGGTGCGCGATATCTCCAATGTGAAGCAGGAGATCATCAACTACCGCAAGGTCATCAAGCCGCAGCG
>CAIPNN010000132.1 GCA_903866425.1 uncultured Actinomycetes bacterium | reverse complement strand
GTGACGCCGCCCGCCGCGCGTTCGTGGCTCCGTTCCGTGGCGAGGTAGAGCGTCTTGCGCGCTTGGTGTTTGGCCCGGGAACGACGGTGGAGGTGGATCACGCCACCCTGCAGGTGGTCAGCCGCACCCGCGATGGGGTCACTGTTCCCTACGAGGCGCTCTCGGGCGGCGCCCGCGAGCAGCTTTCGGTGATCGGTCGCCTGGCAGCCGCGAGCCTGGTGTCGCCTGCAAGCGACGGTGACACCGGCGGGGCCCCTGTCATCATCGACGATGCTTTGGGGTACTCCGACTCTGGGCGCCTCGAGGGCATCGGTGCCGCACTCGCATCGGCAGGTCGTCGCTGTCAGGTGATCGTGCTCACCTGTGTGCCGGAGCGCTACTCGGGTATCGGCACAGCGTCCACCGTGCCGCTCGGCCACTGATGGGGTCGGATGCGTCGCAGTACCGGGGGCTTGGCGACATCATCGTCACCGCGCGCCCGTTTGACGAATACGTGGCCATGTTCGATCTGCACGACGCCGACCTGCTGGCGGGCCCGGTGCTCGACTGCCCCGCAGGCGCCAGTGGCTTTGCGCATGGTGCGCGGGCACTCGGCGCCGATGTGACGGCGGTCGACCCGGTGTACGGCGGGCCGCATGACGCGCTCGTGGTTCGTGCGCGCCGGGACACCGTGTTCGGGAACGACTACGTGCGCGGCAACCCCGAGACCTACTCGTGGGGCTTCTTCACCGATCTGGATGACCATCTGACCCGCCGCCTCGGTGCGGTGGACGCCTTTGACGCAGACCGCCGGGCCAATGCCGATCGCTACGTGGTGGGCGCCTTGCCCGCGCTGCCCTTTGAGAACGATGCGTTTGCGCTGGTGCTGTCGTCGCACCTGTTGTTCGTCTATCCGGATCACTTCGACGCCCCCGCGCATCTGGCAGGTGTTCGCGAGCTTGCGCGGGTATGCAGTGGGGAGGTGCGGATGTTCCCGCTGGTTGACACCACCACCGCGCCATGGCCGCATCTCGACCAATTGCGTCGCGATCTGGAGGGGGTGGGGCACGGCAGTGAGGTGCGTCAGGTGCCCTACGAGTTCATTCGTGGGGGCAACGACATGCTGGTCGTTGACGGTTCGGCGTCCCTGGACGCCTGACCCGATCTAGCATCAGGGCATGAGCCAGAACCCCGACGACCAGCGCATCGGCGTAATCGTGGTTGACCACGGAAGCCGCCGGGCGGAAAGCAACGAGATGCTGGAGCAGCTCACGCGCTCGGCGATCTCAGAGCGCCTCGACCACGACATTGTCGAGCCCGCGCACATGGAGTTGGCAGAGCCCTCCATTGCCACGGCGTTCGACCGCTGCGTTGAGCGCGGTGCCACCACCGTGGTCATCCAGCCCTACTTCCTGCTGCCGGGCAAGCACTGGAACCAGGACATCCCCGAGCTCGCCGACGAGGCTGCGGCGAAGCACCCCGGTGTGTCGTACCTGGTGGCTGCACCATTCGGCGTGCACCCGCTGATGGCCGACGTGGTGAGCGCCCGGGTGGAGTACTGCCTGGCCCACGTGCGTGGCGAGGTGCCCGAGTGCGAGGCCTGTGCCGGAACCGGCCGCTGTCAGATGCGCACCGCCGACAGCGCGGAGGCCGCGGCCTCCGCATAGCGCGCGCCGCACCGGCGGGCAGGACCTGGGTCCTGCCCGCCGGGGCACGCGACGTGGGGACTACTTCTTCTTTGCAGCCGGCTTCTTGGCGGCGGGCTTGCGGGCTGCGGGCTTCTTGGCAGCCGGCTTCTTGGCAGCCGGGGCAGCCTTCTTGGCAGCGGGCGCAGCCTTCTTGGCAACCTTGCCGGTGTTGGCGGCAGCCTTGAGCGGTGCACCTGCGGTGAACTTCACGACCGTGCGGGCCGGGATCTTCACCTTCTGGCCGGGGTTGCGCGGGTTCACACCCGTGCGAGCGGCGCGCTTGGCGGTGGAGAAAGTGCCGAAGCCCAGGAATGCAATGCGGTCGCCCTTGGCGATCGACTCGGTGAGAAGGCCGAGAAACTCCTCAGTGACCTTCTGTGCCTGCACGCCGGTCAGATCGGCACGTGCTGCCAGTGCCTTCGCGAACTCGCTCTTGTTCATGCGGTAACCCCTTGTCGTCAGTGAGGGAAGTCGTGGTTCCCCGTCCGGGAACTTCCATTCGACCCTACCAGCCATTCTCCCCCAGCAAATGGGCAGGGTCGGCATGTTGCTCCGGCGAATCAGCAGTCGGACCAACTGACCCGGAGATCCCGTGAGCAACCGCCCACTCGCCGCGCAGGCACAACTGAGCATGGCCTACCCCGATCTGGTGCCCGGTGAGACGGTGCGTTGGTCGTCCCGCGGCTCCTGGCACTTCGGCACCCTCGTGGGCCTCGACGGCAATCACGCGGTGGTGTGCACCCGTGAGAGCGGTCGCCGCGAGCGGGTACTGGCCTCGGCGGTGCAGCCGTGGCCACCGGCGGGCGCTGCGGCCTAGACGCCGCCTGCTGCGGCGCGGTCCATCACAAGGATCGCCCGGGCCTGTTCCACCCGGCCCGCGGGAATGGTTGGGTCGCCAGCCTCAAGCCGGTGCACCATCGGCACCTTTCCCGCCCCCGTCAGCAGCCAGACGATCGCGCGCGCCGTGTTGAGGGTGGGGTAGGTGAGGGTCACACGGCGTGTGCCGTTGAAGGGGTGCGCCGTGGCTGCCACTGCGGTGTCGGTGACGTCGAGCACCGGATCGCCCGGCGCAAGTGACGCCGTATGGCCGTCGTCACCGAGGCCCAGGTGCACCACGTCAATGGGCCCACCGAGCGCCTCGACCACGGGAACGTATGCAGCAGCCGCAGCATCGGCGTCGCCACCGCCGCACGGCATGGCGTGCACGCGTGCCGCCATGGCCCGTGTACCGGCCAGCGATCGCATGAGGTGGGTGAGGTTGCGCAGGTCGTCGCCGTCGGTGGCCATTCGCTCATCCACCTGCAGGATGTCCACCCGCGACCAGTCGAGATCGTCGTTGCCCAGTTCGGCCAGCATGATCCACGGGCTTGTGCCCCCCGAGACGGCAAGCGAGGCACGCTCACGGGCGGCGAGTGCTGCCCGCAGTGCGGTTGCGATATGCCGGGCCGCAGCATGTGCAGCTGCGACAGCGTCGTCACCAATGATCCGTTCCATCAGGGCACGCAGCGTAGTCTGCGCCCTGCGCGGCGCTGTACGGGCGCTGCACGACCTGGTGGAGGCATCTGGTGCGTATCGGGATGGTGGGTCTCGGCAGGATGGGCGCCAACATGAGCGTTCGTCTCATGAATGCGGGCCACGAGGTGGTCGGCTACGACCGCGACGCTGCTGCCGTGCGCGCACTGGGCGAGAAGGGCGCTGCCACCGCAGGCGATGCGGCCGCTCTGGTTGCCCAGTTGGACTCGCCGCGCGTGGTGTGGTTCATGCTGCCGGCGGCGGTCACCACCGCTGCGATCATGGAGATGGCGGAGCACCTGCAGCCCGGCGACGTGGTGGTTGACGGCGGCAACAGCCACTACCCCGACGACATCGCGAGGTCGCGCGTACTCGAGGCCCGCGGCATTCACTACGTCGACGCCGGCGTGAGCGGTGGCGTGTGGGGTCTCGAGCGCGGGTACTGCCTCATGGTGGGCGGCACCGACGAGGCCATCGCCACGCTCACCCCGGTGCTCAAGACACTGGCCCCGGGGGTGGACACCGCACCGCGCACACCTGGGCGCACGGGCGACCCGACGCCCGCTGAAGAGGGTTGGCTGCACTGCGGCCCGGCTGGTGCGGGCCACTTCGTGAAGATGGTGCACAACGGCATCGAGTACGGAATGATGGCCTCGTTCGCCGAGGGCCTGAACATCCTGCATCACGCCAATGAGGGGTCGAAGGCGCGCACCGCCGACGCCGAGACCGCCCCGCTCAGCGATCCGGAGCTGTACCAGTACGACATCGACGTGGCGTCCGTCACCGAGCTCTGGCGCCGGGGCAGCGTGGTGGGGTCATGGCTGCTCGACCTGACCGCCCAGGAATACGCCCGCGACCCGCAGCTCGATGGCTTCGGTGGCCACGTGGCCGACTCGGGTGAGGGGCGGTGGACGGTGCAGGCCGCCATCGACACGGGGGTGCCTGCGCCGGTGCTCGCGACGGCCCTGTTTGAGCGTTTCGCAAGCCGCGGCAACGACGACTACGCCAACAAGGTGCTGTCCGCCATGCGCCTTGGCTTCGGCGGGCACATCGAAGGTGGCGCATGAGCGCCAAGGCCGACTGCCTGGTTCTGTTCGGCGCCACCGGCGACCTGGCGTACAAAAAGCTGTATCCGGCGCTGCATGCCCTGCAAAAGCGCGGCAAGCTCGACATCCCCGTCATCGGCATCGCCCGCGAGGGCTGGAGCCTCGAGAAGTTGCGCGAGCGCATTCGTGCGTCGCTCACCGATGCCGGCGTGCCGGCCGACGACGAGGCCGCCAAGCAGCTCCTGCACTGCGTCAAGTACGTGCACGGCGACTACAACGACCCGTCGTCGTTCGATCATCTGGCCGATGCAATGAAGGACGTGCGTCTGCCCGTGTTCTACCTGGCAATCCCCCCGGGGCTCTTCGGCGAGGTGGTCGCTGCACTCGCGCACCACGACCTCACCGAGAATGCCCGCGTGGTGGTGGAGAAGCCTCTGGGGCGTGACCTGCGGTCGGCCGAGGAGCTCAATCAGGCACTCGCGGCAGTGCTGCGTGAAGATCAGATCTTCCGCATCGACCACTTCCTCGGCTACGAGCAGGTGCAGAACATCCTGGTGGCCCGGTTTGGCAACTCCATTCTCGAGCCCATCTGGAACCGCCGCTACGTGCGCCGGGTGCACATCGAGATGACCGAGTCATTCGGTATGGAGGGGCGCGGATCGTTCTACGAGACCGTCGGCTGCCTGCGGGACGTGGTGCAGAACCATCTGCTGCAGCTGGTGTGCATGCTGGCCATGGAGCCGCCCTCGTCCATGGACGCCAAGTGCATCACCGACGAGAAGGTGAAGGTGCTGCGGGCAATCAGGCCGCTCGAGCCCGAGAGCCTCGTGCGTGGGCAGTTCGACGGCTACCGCAGCGAGAAGGGTGTCGACCCCGAGAGTGATGTCGAGACGTACTGCGCGCTGCGCTTCGAAATCGATTCGTGGCGCTGGGCCGGTGTGCCGTTCACCATCCGCGCGGGCAAGGCGATGTCGCGCACGGTCACCGAGGCCGTGGTGGAGTACGTGGCGCCGCCGCGGCAGTTGTTCAAAGAGGTTGACGGGGCGTTTGAGCCCAATCGCATGCGCTTTCGCATGAAGCCCGACGACCTCATCCAGCTGAGCCTGCAGGTGAAGCAACCGGGTGATGAGGTGCTCATCGAGAACGTCGATCTCTCGGTGCACTACTCGAAGCAGCTCGGGCAGTCGGGGCCTGCGGCCTACGAACGCCTGCTCGGCGACGCAATCATCGGTGAGCACCGCCTCTTTGCGCGCGCCGACCTGGTGGAGGAGGCCTGGCGGGTGGTGCAGCCGCTGCTCGACAACCCGCCTCCGGTGGAGCCCTACTTCCAGGGCAGCATGGGCCCTGCCGGTGCCGCCCGGGTGTTGCCACCGAACCTGCTTGAGATGCTCAGCGAGCCGCAGGTGGTTGCGGGGTGAGCACCGCCCTCGGCATTGATGTGGGCGGCAGCGGCATCAAGGCGGCGCTGGTTGACCTCGACCGCGGGGAGTTCATCGGCGACCGCGTGCGCGTGGACACGCCGCAGCCGGCAACCCCAGATGCAATCGTCGCGGCAACGGCCGAACTGGTCGTCCCGTTTCAGCACGACGGCCCCATTGGCGTGGGATTCCCCTCGCCCATCGTGGGTGGGGTGACCACGATGGCCGCCAACATCGACCCCCAGTGGGTGGGCGCGCGTGCCGACGACCTGTTCACCGCCGCACTTGGTGCGCCGGTCGCAGTGATCAACGACGCCGATGCCGCAGGTATCGCGGAGGCCACCTATGGCGCCGCGAAGGACGTGCAGGGCGTGGTGATCCTGCTCACGCTGGGCACCGGCATCGGCTCGGCCCTCATTCACAACGGCGTGCTGGTGCCGAACACCGAGATGGGGCACATCCAGGTGCGCGGCAAGGATGCCGAGCACCGGGCTGCGGCATCGGTGCGTGAAAACCACGACCTGTCGTGGCACAAGTGGGCCGACCATCTGAGCGAGGTCATCAACGTGATCGACCGCCTCTTCTGGCCCGATCTGGTGCTGCTGGGGGGCGGGGTGTCGCGCAAGGCCGACAAGTTCGTGCCATTTCTCGATGTGCGCCCGCCGGTGAGGGCTGCCACGCTCGAGAACGCCGCCGGCATCGTGGGAGCCGCAACCGCAGCAGCAGCCCGGCGATGATCGTCGCGCGCGTCCCCGAGGGGATCCGCGTGGTGATGCAGACCGATCACCAGTCGCAGTGCGGGCTCATCGCCGCGCGCTGGGGCAATGCGCACATCGCCCGCCCGGAGCCGTGGGAGCCCGTGCAACTCGCCGCTGAGTGGCACGACGAGGGCTGGCGGCAGTGGGAGCGCACGCCCGATGTGCAGCCCGACGGCGACCCCCGTGGCTTCATCGCCATGGCACCGTCAACGCACATGGAAATTCATCGCCGCAGCATCGCGGCGGCGACGGAGCGCGACGTGGTCACCGGAATGCTGGTGGGCATGCACTGCTCGGGTCTGGTGCAGCACCGCATGGGGCTCGACGGCGATATGCCCGAGGTGGCGACCCTGCCGGACCCGGTGCGCCAACTCGTGCGCGATGAGTTGGCGGTGCGGGCACAGGTGTCCCAGGGGATGGGGAACCCCGGTGAGGTGGCGTCATGGACGTGGGCGGCCTACCGGGTGCTGCAGGCGCTCGACCGCCTGAGCCTCTACCTCACGTGGAATGCGCTTGCGCGCGGTGACGCGTGGATCCTGCATCGGGTGCCACGCCACGCTGCTGACGATCGCGGTGTGGACATCGCGGTCACGCCGGTTGACGCGATCACGTGCGCACTCGACCCCTGGCCGTTCGCCGACGGCAGCGTGGACGCGCCGGTGCTCGCACGGACCATCCCCGACCGCCCCTATGCGGACCCTGCCGACCTGCACACCGCCCTTCTGGCGGCCGAACCTGCGCCGGTGGCGTTTCGCCTCGTGCCGGCAGTGCGGGCTTAGGCGCCCAGTTCGTACTTGAAGCTGATGAGCAGACGCACGCGGTAGCGGTCGACGGTGCCGTCCTTGATCGTCACGTCCTGCTTCACGACCTCGGCCACGCGCAGGTCGCGCAGCGATGCGGAGGCGGTCTCCACAGCGAGCTTCGCGGCGGCTTCCCACGACTCCGCGCTGGTGCCCACAATCTCGATGACCTTGTAGACGCTGTCACTGGACATCGGGTTCCTCCCCGTCGCTTGACCGCGAACACTCGCGGCTCACCATGAGTGTGCCGGTCCGACCGCCCCGCCCGCAACCTCGCGCGGCATGGTGATCGTCCCTTCATCCGCAAGACGGGCGATATTCACAACAGCGCGATCGATCAGATCGGGCCCCGCGGGAATGAGCACCCGGCCACCGTCGGGCGTGCCGATGCGTGCCCAGCTGTCGCCGGCGCCGTGCAGACAGCGGTATGCCGTCACCGCGCATGCCACCGCGTCAATGGCCGCCGCCTCGTCGAGTGCGGCCAGATCGCCGGTGCGCTCGGGCACCGGCCATGCCGCAAGATCCACCGCGTCAGCCAGGACATCGCGCGCTGGGGCCAGGCCGTCGTGGCGGGCGCGGCCTCCACGTGGCCTGAACGCGGGAGCACGCACCCCGAGCCACCGCGCCCGGTACTCCGCGAGCCCGATCGGTGGCAACCCGATGGGTTGCTCGCGCTCCCACAGCAACTGACGCAGCACCTGATCGGGGATTCCCTCAACTGTGGTGTGCCCGCGAAGTGCGGCGGCAACGATCAGCCCCCGTGCACCGCCGTGCACCTTCTCCATCCGCGCGCGCGTCACAGGGAAGGCGGGGATATCGAGCCATGCGAGCACCTGCTCCACATCCCGGCGGCCACCTGTGCCATCGGGGATGGCAATGGGGGCATCGATCACCACCAGGGCGGCCGATTCACCGACCGCTGCGCCGATCTCCTCGTCAGAGCGGCACATCTGCACACCCAGCAGGGCCCCCTGGGGAGTGATCTCCGCCACCGCCGACCTGCCCGGAGGGTCGTCACGGCCCATCTCGGGGTTCAGGTGGATTCCGACGGCGCGCACTCCCCGAGGGTACCCATGAAATGCGGCATTGCACGTGTTTTCCGGCCGCTGCGCTAGCCTTCCGCGCATGAGTTCGATCCTGCTCCTCATCATCTCGATCGCCGCACCGTGGGTGGTGCAGCTCGCACCACCGCGTCAGCGCCCCGTTGCGCTCGTCGCGGTCATCGCCGTGCTGCTGCTCTTCGGCATCTTCTCGGGTAACCCGATCAGCATGTGGCAGTTCTGGATCGGCCTCATCATCGGCATCGGATCCATCATCGTCTGGCTCAACATGGGCTCGCGCACGCGCGGCCGCAGCCGTTGGGAAGACGAGGAGCGGGCCGAGCCGACGGGCGAGCTCTAGGGCACAGCGACCGGGAGCACGGCGCGCTCAGGACCTTCCTGGCGCGCGTACGTGTTGGGCGTGTAGGGCGTCGCGCTGCGGTCGATCGCGTTCCCCAGCGGCTTCGCGTACCGATGGAACGTCATCAACCGGGCAATGCGCTGACCGGGTCGGAGTGAACCGGACCCCCCGCTTCCCCTCGAAGGCGAAGCGCGCAGTCCTACGCGTTCGGCTCGAGGTTCTCCGCGATGAGCTGGTCGGCGCGCTTCTGGTCGGTCATCAGCAGCAGGCCCTTCTTCAGGTTGGCAACGCCGGTGGCCTTCTGGCCTGCGGCGATCTGTGCCAGACCCAGTGCGATGGGGCCGTCCTCGTACTTGGCGTCGAGGGCCATTGCTGCCGTTGCGGCAGTGATTGCGGCCTCGTTCTGGTTGGTCGCGATGAGGGCGTAGGCGAGGAACGCCTGGCCGATGGCGTCGCCTGCGTCCTGGGCCACAGCGGCCTGGAACACCGGCACGGCATCGGCGGTGCGGTCGAGGCGGGAGAGCACGAGGCCCTTGCCGAGCAGCGCGGGGGCGAGGGTGGCGTCCTTGGCGGTGCTTGACTCGTATGCCTTGAGTGCACCCTTCAGGTCGTTCTTGGCCAGAAGGATCTCGCCCTGCATCATCTGCCCGATGGCAGTGGTCTTGAGGCCAGCAGGCCAGGCATCGAACTGCTTCTGGGCGTCCGGCAGCTTGCCTGCATCAATACGGCTGCGCACGCTGGCCACCAGGCTGCCAAGCACGGGCCGCTTTGCCTCACGCTTCAGCAGCACCTTGAAGGTGGGTGCGTAGTCGGGGGCAGGGGTCCAGTCGGGCGGCAGCTGCACCTGTGCGGCGGTGGGGACGCCGGCACGCAGGTACTCGATGGGGAAGGGCGCGTCGGCGGGAAGTGCCTTGATGGCGGTCTGCCACTGGCCGGGCGTCGTCACGTCGGCGTTGTTGATCTTCGTGATGACATCGCCGCGACGGAGACCGGCGTTCACCAGTGCGCCCTTGGCCCCCAGCGCGGTCACCAGCTGACCGCCGGGGGCGATCTTGAGCTGACGCGCGATGGCGGGCAGGTTGGGCACGGTGTAGCCGTCGAGGCGCGCGCGCGGCGGCGTGAGCTTCAGCGTCACACGCGTCTTCAGGGCCTTCGAGGTGCCCTGCGAATTCTTCTCGACCGCCGAGATGGTGTACGGGCCAGCCGGCAGTTGGTAGCCCTGATCATTGACGGCCTGCACGAGGAACCACACCGGACCCTGCACGTGGTCCTGGGCGCTCGTGACCGTGCGAACAACCTTCTTGGTCTTCGGGTCGGTGATCGTCACGGTCACCGTGCCCTGCGTCTTCTGGGTCACACCGAGCATGAAGCGGGCGTGGCCCTGCTCCGCGATGATGACCTTGCGCACCCTGATCGCACCGACGAGTGCCGGCGGGCCGGTGACGGGCTTCACCGTCGGGGCCGCGGTGGTACCGGTACCGGTGGTGGTACCGCTTGTCGTTGAGCCAGTTCCCGTGGTGGTCTGCGCCCAGGCCCCAGCGGGGAGGCCCAAAGCGACGATTCCAAGGGAGGTGGCCATCAGGAGTGATCGACGCACGTAATGGTTATACCACCCGCCGCTAGGATCCCCCTCCTTGCAGGTTCCTCGCCCAACACTTGAGATTCTCGAGCGCACGCGGCAGGGCGAGGCTCTTGACCCCGCCGACGTCACTGCGCTCGCCGACGCGTGGAACGTGGGAGCCGCGTCTGACGCCCAGATGAGCGCCTGGTGCGCCACCGCAGGCCTGCGCGGCGTGTCTCCCGAGGCCGCATTGGCCCTTGCCACCGCGCTTTTGGGGGGTGGGGACCGTCTGGAACTGGCATCGCTCGGGCCCACCGCCGATATCCGCTCAACCGGCGGCGTGGGCGACTCTGCGCTGGTGTTTGCGGCATCCGCCACGGCAGCATCACTGGGGGTGATCGTCGCCTCAACCGGGAACCGTGGCATGTCGCACACCGGTGGCATCCTCGATGCCCTTGAGGCGATCCCCGGCATGCGTCCAGAGCTCACGCTCGAGGAATATGTCCTGCAAGCACGCAACTTCGGCATCGTCATCGCCGAGGCCGGCGACACACTTGTTCCGGGAGAACGGCGCCTTGCCGACCTGAGGGAGTCAACGGCGACCAGCAGCGGTGATGCCCTGGTGGCCGTTTCTGCCGCTGTACGGGGCATCAGCGGGGGGTCGGCCAACCTCATCGTGGGGATTCCCGGAGGATCAGGCGCACTGGTGCCCGACGCGACCCATGCGGCCATCGCAGGCGACCTCATCGGGCATATCGGGTCGGCCTGGTACCGCGCGGTTCGCGTGTTTCCCGACGTGCGCAGCGAGCCGCTCGCGGGCGTCTCGGGCCACGCGCTTGAGATCGCGGCCGCAGCATCGGTGTTGCGTGGCGATGGCGATCAGGCCCTGCGCGAGCGCGTCATTCAGTTGGCCGATGCCGCTGCCGACGCGGCTGGGGTTGTGCCCGGGGCGGCGGCTGCGCTGGACGATGGCCGGGCGCTCGCCACCGCGGAGCGCTGGGTGGGGGCGCAGGGCGGCGACCCCGCAGTGCTCACCGACGCCACGCTGCTGGTGCAGTCGCTGCTGCAGCAGGAGATCGTCGCGTCATCGGCGGGTCGTATCGAAGCGGTCGATGCCGGTGTCGTGGGTCTGGCCACGCGGTGGCTCGGGGCCGGGCGTCTCGACCCCGACCAGGTCATTGATCCCGCCGTCGGGGTTGAGGTCGTCGTGCACCCCGGCGATGAGGTGCAGCAGGGCGATGTGCTGGGGGTCATTCATGCGTCTGACTCGTGGCTTGCAGATCGCGCCATCGACATGCTGGCCGACGCCTGGGTGATTGCGGGGGCCTGATGCCCGAACTTCCGGAGGTCGAGACCATCCGCCGGCAGCTGGCCGAGCGCATTGAGGGGCGCATCATTCGCGGCGTCTCGATCAGCGACGCCCGACTGGTTGACCCGTGGAACCCCGACGATTTTGCCGCGCACCTCGACGGGCGGGTGATCGAACGCATCGACCGGGTGGGCAAGTACCTGCTGCTCGAGCTCGACGGCGGTGAGGCGCTCACCCTGCATCTGCGGATGACCGGGCAACTGCTGTGGAGCGATGCCGTGCCCGATCCGCCTCTGCCGTACTCACGTGCGGTCATCGGCATTGCGGGCGGCGGCGCCGTGACGTTTGCCGACGCCCGAAGGTTCGGCACCGCCTGGTTTCTTCCCCGGGAGGGGCGCAGGCGCATCTGGGCCGGCCGGACCGGTGTGGACGCCATGTCGCCATCGTTCACCGCGAAGCGTCTGCAGGCGTCGCTTGCCGGACGCACGGCAGCGATCAAGGCGCTCATCCTCGACCAGCGGATCGTGGCCGGGGTCGGCAACATCTACGCCGACGAGGCGCTCTTCATGGCCCGGCTGCACCCCACCACGCCCGGGGGCGACCTCACGCCACGGCAGGTGGCATCGCTGCACCGGGGCATCCGTGATCGCCTGAGGATGGGTATCGAGGCAGGCGGCGCATCGTTTGACCGCTACCGTGACGTCAACGGCAGTCGCGGGGGAATGCAGGATCTCTTCCGCGTCCACCGCCGCCGCGGGGAGCCATGTCCGCGGTGCCGCACGACGATCGAGAAGGGCGTGGTGGCGCAGCGGGGCACCTATTGGTGCCCCAGGTGTCAGCCGCCGCCGGGAGATGCTGATGCTCACTGATGTTCCGGGAATCCGCGTGGGGCACTGGACCGATGCCGAGGCCGGCACCGGCTGCACCGCCATCATCCTGCCGCCCGGCACCTGCGGGGGTGTGGACGTGCGTGGCGGCGGCCCCGCCAGCCGTGAGACCGACCTGCTCCGCCCCGAGGCAACCGTGCCGATCGTGTCGGCAATCGTGCTGAGCGGTGGCAGCGCATTCGGGCTCGACTCCGCCAGTGGCGTGATGCAGTGGTGTGAGGAGCAGGGGCTCGGCGTGGACACCGGCATCGCCGTGGTGCCCATCGTCACGGCGGCGTGCCTGTTCGATCTGGGCATCACGGGCAATGCCCGGCGACCTGGTGCCGCCGAGGGGCGACTCGCCGCTGAGGCGGCGACCGATGGCCCGTACGCCGTGGGCAGCGTGGGTGCGGGTACCGGTGCCACGGTGGGGAAGTGCCATGGCCGCGACCACTGGTGCAAGGGCGGCATCGGCACGGCCAGCGTTCGCCTGCCCAGTGGGGCCACGGTGGCCGCGCTCGTGGCCGTCAACGCCTTCGGGGACGTACTTGGTGAGGATGGCGCCGTCATCGCGGGCGCGTGGGAGGAGGGGCGGGGTTTTGTGGATTCCCGGCTCGCAATGCTCGATGGGGCCGCCCGCCACGCGCGTGTGCAGGACATGAGCAACACCACCCTGTGCGTTGTTGCCACCGACGCCCGGCTCGACAAGCCGGGCTGCACCCACCTCGCACGTCAGGCCCACGCGGGCCTCGCCCGCGCCATCGCCCCCTACGGCACCGCACTTGACGGCGACATCGCCTTTGCGGTGTCCACCGGCCAGATCGAGGCCAATCCCGTGGTCGTGGGGAACGCCGTGGCCGAGGTTGCCACCCGGGCCGTGCGTGACGCAGTGCGGCAGGCAACGTCGGTGCGCGGCGTGCCCACCGCGGCCGACCTCACCGCGGGCTAGGCCAGCAGGGCGTCCAGTTCGCCGGCGCTGTCCAGCGCCGACAGGTCATCCCACCCGCCGATGTTGCGGCCGTCGATGATGATCTGGGGGAAGGTGTAGCCGCCCGTCTCGGCCACGAGGCGCTCGCGGCCCTCGTGGTCGGTGCGCGAGATGAAGATCTCCTCGAACGGCACCTCACGCTGGGTGAGGAACGCCTTTGCGCGCATGCAGAAGGGGCACGACTCGGTTGTGTAAAGGGTGACGTTGGCCATGCGCGGCAGGCTACCGCCCCCGGCCGCGGTGCGACACTTGAGCGGTGGGCATGGTTGAGACCGAAGCGGTGGTGCTGCGCACCCTCAAGTACGGCGAGTCAGACGCCATCCTCACCCTGCTCACGCCCGGAATGGGGCGTGTGTCGGCCATTGCGAAGGGCGCCCGCAAGCCGACGTCGAAGCAGGGCGGGCGGCTGCAGCCCGGGGTGCGCCTGCAGTTGAGCGCGGTGGAGGGGCGGGGCGACCTGCTCACCCTCAGATCCACGCAGGTGGTGGATGCCGGGTCGGGGCTCTGGATGGAGGGCTACCGGCTGCGGGCTCCGGGATCTGTGCTCGAGGCAGCGATGCGCATCATTCCCGAGCACGAGGATGCGGAGGCGGCCTACAACCTCATCACCCGCGCGCTCGCGCTGATCGCCCGTACGGATCCCCGCGACACGCCACCGCGCCTCGATCCCTATGTACTGGGCACGCAGGTGAAGTTGCTGGCCATCTCGGGTCTCGTGCCGCAACTGGGGTCGTGCGCGGCATGCGGGGGGCCACCACCCCTCGCGGGCTTCTCGGCGATGGCAGGTGGGGCCGTGTGCCCGTCATGCCTGGTGGGCTCTGGGGCCGAACGGCTCGACCCGGCGGCGGCAGATGCCCTTGTGGCCCTGCTTGCCCGGCCCCTTGCCGAGGCACCTGATGCCATCACCGCGGGGTCGGCTGATGGGGTGGAGCGCATCGCCGCGCTCATGTTCAGGGAACACCTCGGCGTCACGCTCAAGTCGGGTACGCCGCTCTAGCGGGTCACCATCCCACTTCGATGACGGCGACGGCGATGAGGATCACTCCCTCGTTGCCGTCATCATCGATCAGGCCATTGGGCTGGCGGTGCCCGCCTTCCACCGCAGTCACGCTCACCTGCCCATATGGGAACCGGGCCCGTACGGCGTCGGTGTCCACGCGATCGGCGCCGGGCACCGCGATGGTGGCCTCCACGCGCATGTTGGCCCGGTCGTTGCCGGGGAGGATGTCGCGCATGCGTGGGAACAACACGCGGCGGATGGTGTCCTCCACCGCGCGCATCGCCGCCTTGGTGGCGTCATCACCTGTCAGGTCAACGCCAATGCCGGTTTCGATGATGAGCGGGAACACGCTGTCGGTCACTTGGATGCCTCCGGGAGCAGCGAGGTGTCAACGGCTGCCGACCCTGACACGTCGTTCTTCACGAGGCCCTCGGCCCGCATCCACTTCGCCAGAGCGTCCCACTGCGCCGGGTTCATGCCGAGGGGCTTGCCATCGGTCACCAGCACAGGGAGTGTGAGGGCCAACTGTGCGGCAAGGGGCCCCTTCGCGATGTCGGGGTTGGCCTTGATGAGGTACGCGCGGGCCTTCGTCGGATTGCCCTGCGCCGTGGTGGTGCCGTCGGCGATGGCCGCAAGCGCCCGGCGGAGGCCCTCAGGGTTTGACGCAATGGTGTCCTCGCCTGCAGCCAGCACCAGCTCGTCGTAGGTGGGCACGCCGTTGTCCTCCAGCTTGAACACCGTCACGGGCACCCCCTTGGCCTTCAGATCGGGCACCTCGATGTTCCAGTACCCCCCGATGATCGCGTCCACCTTGCCCGCGGCCAGGGCGGGGGACAGGCTGTAGCCCACCACCTTGGTCTGCACCTTCGAGGGGTCGCCTCCGGCGTTCTTCACGACGGTGTCGAGGAGTGCCGTGTCGCTTGGCACACCCGCGATGCCCACCGTCTTGCCCTCAAGATCCTTGGGCGTGGTGATGCCGCGGTCGCCGCGGGCGATGATGGAGTTGAGGGGCACCGGCACGACGGCACCGACGGCCTTCACCGGAATGCCCTTCGCGCGCGCGATGAGCAGCTCGGGGGCATACGTGATCACCAGGTCCTTCTTGCCGGCCGCCGCCTGGGTGAGGTTGGTGGTGGGGTCGCTCGGCACGGACTGATCGATGGTCACGCCGTCGCTCGCCGCGATGCCGCCCTCGATGGCGGTTTCGATGCCGGCGTGGTCGGCGTTGGCGTACCAGTCGAGGGCGAGCGACACCGTCTCGGTGCCGCCGGTGGTGGACGTGCCTGCGCTGGAGTCGCTGCCGCAGCCCGCAAGGGCGACGGGCACGGCGACTGCGGCGAGTGCGATGGCGATGGAGCGGCGGATGCGGGGCACGGAGTGTCCTTGGTCGGTGTTCAACGGTTTCCCGGGCGGGTGGCCCGGCGCAGATATGGAAGGGCAGCCCATTCGGCGAGCGCCACCAGCAGGAACATGGCGATGCCGATGAGGGCGAGGATGACCACGGCCGCGAAGGTGACCGGGGTCTCGAACTGTCCGGCGGAGAGGCGCGTGAGGGCGCCGAGGCCGCGTGCGGATGCCACGAGTTCGCCCACCACCGCACCGGTGACCGAGAACACCGCGGCCAGACGCAGCCCGGTGAACCAGCGAGGCAGCGCTGCCGGAATACGCACGTGCAGCCAGACCCAGCGCGGCGAGGCTCCGAGCGCGCGCACGGCGCGCAGCAACTCCGGGTCGGTGCCCCGCAACCCATCAACCCCGGCCACGATGACGGGGAAGATGCTGATGAGCGCGGCAAGGGTGACCATGGCCCCGAACTCCGGCATCCACAGCACCAGCAGCGGTGCAAGCGCCACCAGTGGAATCGTCTGCGACACGATGATCCACGGGTAGAGCATGAGGCCCGCGATGCGGCTGCGGGCGATGAGCGCCGCAAGCAGCGAGCCCACGATCACCGCAAGCGCGAAGCCGATGACCGTGACGACGATCGTCCACTGGGCGTGGTACCAGAGGCGGTCGCGTATCTCCCAGCCGGCCTGTGCCACCACGGCCGGTGACGGCAGGATCCACTCGCGTGGCGCGAAGATCCAGCAGCACACCTGCCAGATGCCGATGAGGACGAGCGGCAGGGCGATGGCGAGCGCCACGCGGGCCCATGAGATATGGCGGCGCACCGGGGTCGGTACCGGTGCGGCGACGGGCTCCACAACGGGCGCGCTGGTCATGCGTGCACTCCCGCCGCCCGCAGGGCGTCGAGCACGCACGCACCCGCATCCGCGCCGTGGTCGGCCACGGTGACGGCGTCGGTAATGCGCATGGGGGCGGGCGATGCCACCAGCACCAGGTCGGCCAGTGCGACGGCCTCAGTGATGTCGTGGGTCACAAGCACCAGGGTGGTGGGCGTGTGGGCCCGCACCGCACGCAGGACGCGATGCATCTCGGCCCGGGTGAGGGCATCGAGTGCGCCGAAGGGTTCATCGAGCAGCCACACGCCGCTCTGTGCC
>CAIPNN010000131.1 GCA_903866425.1 uncultured Actinomycetes bacterium | reverse complement strand
CGCCGCGCCGGCCGACCAGCGCGTGGCTGCGCGGGCGACCACCTGGCTCACCCGCCAGCAGGTGGCCGCCATGCCCGCGGGTCAGCAGGCCGACATCATCACCAGCCGGCGCATGACCGGGGCATCGCCGGCATCGCTTCGCCCCGCATTGGCAGCCCTGGCTCCACGGGCTGCCGCCTACGCCACCACCCCCGGCGCCGTCGCGAAAATCGTCATCGCACAGCAGGCGGCCGGGGCGCCGGGTGTGCTCGCCGGCCGCAACTACCTGACGAAGTTGCAATCGAGCGGCGCCGGGGGGAACTACGGGCAGACAGCCTTCGACCAGTGCCTCTCGATGGTGGCGCTGCGCGTCGCCGGGCGCCCCATCCCACCAACCGCGGTCAGCACCCTCACCGGCGCACGGTCAGGAGCAGCCTGGGCCTTCTCGCTCTCCCCCACTGACGAACCCGACGTCGACAGCACCAGCATGGCCATCATCGCGCTGCGCGCAGCGCGGGTGCCGGCCTCGAGCGCCACCATCACTGGCGCGCTCGCATGGCTGCGGGCACACCGGTCGGGTGCGGGCTGGACCCTGTTCGACGGCGCGTCACCCAGCGTCGACTCCACGGCGCTTGTGGCACGCGCGCAGGTGGCCGCGGGAGCCAGCCCTGCAGCCGCCACGGCGTTCATCCGCGGGCTGGCCGAGCCCTCGGGCGCCATCGCAAATACGCGCGCGGTGCCCGAGAGTCGGCTTCTGGCAACCATCGCTGCGGTGCCACCGCTCGCAGGCATCTCGCTGGCCAATGGGTTCCGCTCGGGCTAGACCGGATGCTGATGTGGCGCAGCGACGTGCGGAAATGACCCCACGTGCGCCAGGCACTGCGCGGCAACCGCCGCGCCGCGTGCGCACGCGGTGATGATGTCGTCGCCCGCCGCGATGCCCATCAGCACACCGGCGTTGAACGAGTCACCCGCTCCGCATGTGTCCACCACCTCACCGACCGGCACCGGGTCGTAGCGGCGCCAGCCATGCTCGGCATCCCATGCCCGGCCGCCATTCGCACCCTCGGTCAGCACGCACCACCGCGCACCGGTGGCCTCGAGCATGTCGTCGCCCACCCCACCCGGGTTCTCGGCGGCCGACCCGATGTAGAGGTCCCAGCGGTGGCCTGCACCAGCGTCGTCGGCAATGGCACGGGCATCGGTGGCGCGCAGCGTGCCGTTGGCGGCAGCGGCAGCACGCAGATCGGCATCGCGCCATGACGACCACGTGATTCCCGGGGCGTCGCCAACTGCAGCCACGATCTCGGCGTCCGACGGCGGCGCGCTATGACCGGTGTAGATGGTGCGCTCGCCACCGTGCGGTACCAGCACAAGCGCGCGGGCAGTGCGATCGCACATGACCCAGTGCACGTGCAGGCCCACGGCGTCGCAGGCGTCCTTCAGCATGAGCCCCTCGCTGTCGGACGCCCGCGGGGTGACCAGGCGCACGGTGGCGCCCTCGGCGGCCAGCCACGCCGCGGTGTTCATGGCGCCGCCACCCGGGCTCTCACGCACCACATTGCCGCGCACCTTCTCGCCCTCGCCCGCAAGATGCGGAACGCGCATGAGCACATCGAGATATGACGGTCCCGTGACGGTGATCATGCGATCGGCACCGCTCGCACTAGGGCTGCTCGGGCACGCCGATCATCTCGACGACGTGCACCCGGTTCTTCCCCGCAGCCTTGGCGTCGTAGAGGGCCCGGTCGGCGGCGGCGTAGGCCTCGTCCCACGTCACATCGTGCCCCCACCCCACCAGCACGGCACCCACCGACGCGCCGAGGTCGCCGAAGCCGTCCGCACGCACGCTGCCAATGGCATCGCGCACCCGCTCGGCGGCGGCGGCAAGGGCGGTCTGCTCGCCAGTGGCCACGAGCACCGCGAACTCATCGCCACCGAGTCTGGCCACCAGATCGTCGGGGCGCACCGCGGCAGCCAGCGCGTGTCCGACGGCCTCGAGCACGCTGTCGCCACCCAGATGGCCAAGGCGGTCGTTCACACCCTTGAAATCGTCGATGTCGGCGACGATGACACCGAACGGGCGGGCATCGAGGTCGGTGCGCGCCATGCGGCGCTCAACCACCTGCGCAAGCCCACGTCGGTTGGCCAGCCGCGTGAGTGGGTCAACCAGCGCCTCCGACAGGAGCTGTTCACGCAACGCCACCTGCGCCATCGCATCGGCGAGTGCGCCAACGCCGTCGGCAAGGAGCTCGAGGCGTGCGCGGGTGTCAACGTCGCCAAGTTCGTGCATCTCACCGATACCGACGACCAGCAGGCCGAATGCGTCTGAGGCGGTGGCGACCGGGGCGCAGATGGTGGCGGTGTCGTCAACGGGCACATGGGTACAGCCGCCGAGTTCGAGGCCCGGGCGCGTCACCCGCAAACGCCCCGACTGCAGCGCCACGCATTCGCCAACTCCCACCTCGGGCTCGCCGGCAGCCGATGCGCGCACCAGAACTCCGTCCCGTTCGGCATCAACCACAAACAGGCGCACGCGTGCGCGGGACACCTGCGCCGTCACGGTGCGCTCAACCACGTCAAGCGCCGAGGCCACCGAGTCGGCGGCGCGCACCGCATCGGTGCCCTCCAGCAAGGCGTGCCGCTCATCCTGCGCACGCGACAGACTCGATACCTCGTCCTCAAGACGAGCGGCCGTGCGGGTGGCCACGGCGGCGTCGAGGTCTGCACGCTCACGGCCCAACTGCTGCGCGAGCATGCTCACCAGGGGCTGCAGGGCAACCTCCAGATCTGCCGAGAACCCGCCATCGCGATTTGCCAGCCCGATCATGCCGAGCAACCTGTCGCCATCCTTGATCGGAATTCCCATATACGTGTACATGGGAGGATGACCGGGCGGCAGGCCTCCGCGGCGCGGATCGTTCCCCGGGTCGTTTGCGATGACGGTTTCGCCCGTCGACAGGGTGACGCCGAACAGCGTGTCGAGATTGCCGAACACCAGCCCCTCGGCCGAGAACTCGTCGTACAACTTTCGGGTGACGTCGTTCCACGCGATGTCGGTGACCGCCAGCGATCGCAGGACGGGCAGGCCGGTCTCGGGGCTCGGCTCGATGCGGCCGATAAAGCCGTACGTGGTACCCGAAAGCCTGATGACGCGTGCGAGGGCGGCGTCCCACCAGTCGCGGGTGATGCCGGCTGCCGCAAAGAGGTCGTGCAGTTCCGCCTGGGCGGCCAGCACTTCGCGCAACTGGTCGCGCTCACGCGCGGTGTCGTCGGCGCTGCTCACCCGGGAGTGCCTCCGACGTTGTGGATACGAACTCCCATGATTCGACTGTAGACCTACTTGCCCACCACGGTGCGGCCCGCAGGTCGCACCGTGGTGGGGAGCGGGCTAGGCGCCGATGATCTGCTTCACCTTGGCCACGAAGTCATCGGGGCTCAGGATGCCGTCGTCCACGAGGCCGGCCAGCGTGCGGATCTGCGTGATCTCGTCACCGGCGGCCGGTGCCGCGGCGGCCGGGGCGGGTGCTGCGGCCTGCTGGGCCTGGGCATCCTGCTCCGACCAGTTCTGCTGCTGGCGCCGAGCCACGCGGCCGCTCACGGCCGTTGCGGTACCGGCAACCACAGCGGTACGTCCCATTGCGCGTACAAGTCCCATGCGGTGTCCCCTGTCCTCTAGTTCGACTCGAGGGCGTCAAGCGCCTCGAGCACTGCGTCGTGCGGAATGCGCTGGCTCGCCACGAGCATGCCGCCGTTGCGGCGCACGGCTGCGGCGAACGGCGCGGCCCAGCTGTTCTCGTACAGCAGGATGAGCGCGGCCTCGCCGGGCTCGAGCGCCTCGCCGGCGTTGGCGGCGTCCTCGTCGGCCAGCAGGCCACTGCGAGCGCCCTCAAACATCACGACGTCGTTCACGCCGTCGCCATCCAGGTCCGTGACGGCGATGCCAGACACGCTGCCGTCGTCGTTCTTCTTCACGAAGAGGGCGTCGAGCACGCGGATCACGCCACGACGCACCAGGTCCGCAAGGATCGGTGCTGCTTCACCTGTGAGCGGTGCGCCCTTGGGATAGGCGATGACGATCACGTCAATCGGGCCCAGCTCGTCCAGTTCCTCAGCCACGTGCACTCCTCTCTCCCGTCGGCGACATGCCGACGCCGTACAAGCGTACGCCTGAGTGCCATGGCAGCGCACACCCCAAAGTTCCGGAAACCCACCGGTTTGGAGATAAGGCGGGGGGTGGTGGATGTCTGGCGCGAGCGTCAACCCCCCCAGATCGATGCTCACTCCCGGAACCAGCCATGACCCCGGGGTCATCCACCACCCTCACCCGCAACATGCGATGGGTCGAACCCCCCGTTGTTCCCACCGCATGCGTGAACTATGCGCCCGGGCGCGTGGGCCCGCAGCAGCCGGTGTTGGTTTCAAGAGGTTCCCGGCGTTCCTGACGGCAAAAACCACCCGACCGGCCAGCCCCCATCCCACCCGGCCGGACGGGCCGGCAGGTGGCATCAGGCGGAGATGCGGACCGGTGCCGGCGTTGCCCAGGCCTCGATGGCAACACAGGCAAGCCACTGGAAGACGGTGATGATGCGGTCGGCGGTGAGCGACTCAACATGCTCCCCGTGCGCCGCCAGGGCATCGTCGGCTGCGCGCTCAATGGCGATGAGCCCGCCGGTCATCACGCCTGCCGCAATGCCGGCTTCGCGCATGGCCCACCCATGGGACACCGCACGGTCACGGGCCGTGCGCAGATCTCCTGCCCGCAGCCCATCAGCGATCACCCGAACCCACGACGATGCGGCAAGGCGACGCTCGCGCGCCGACGCCGACCCACCTGATCCAGCAACGGAATCGGACAGCAGCATCTCCGCCCGGCTTGCGATCTCGGGCATGAGCGCCAGCAACCGGTCTGCAGCCGCCGGTGACGGCGCAATCGCCAGCAGCGTGCGACGGCGCGGTGCAGGATCCGGCGAATCGGCCATCCAGCGACGCAGCTCGAGGCGGCTGAAACGGCGGTGGCCGCCTCGGGTGCGCGCGCACGGAATACGACCTGACGCCGACCATGCCCGCAATGTGCTCACGCTCACATCGAGCACCTGTGCTGCCTCAGAGATCGACAGCCAGTCGTCATCACGCGGCATCAGCAACCTCCCAGCGTGCGCCCGAACCCGACGCGAACCCACCGGCGGTGGTTGCAACCAGGCGGTCGGCCGCATGACGCACGGCGCGAATTGCGCCCGGAGAGCCACCGCCGGCCGTCACCGCGCGGTCGATGGCCCGCGACACGGCAAGCACATCACCGGCAGGGCCGGCCATGGGCATGCCCGCCGCACCCGCGCGGTACGACCACCAGTCCACAAGTCGCATGGCATCTCCAAGATCGCCCGACGCGAGCCCCGTCGCAAGGTCGTCAACCAGATGCGTGATGCGCGACTGGCGCGCCGCGCGCGCACGCGGCGCACGTGTTTCGCCAGCTGGGTCGAGACGCTCCGCGCTCGCGATGATGTCGTCGCGATGATCGGCGATGATCGCCGCGGCCGCTTCGTGCGCGGGAATCCTGATGCCGATGAGTCGGCGTGACACCCTCGACTCGCCATCTGGGAGGCTGCCGCCGTGGGCGGCGAGGAACCCCTGCAGGTCGTCGCGGCGAAAACGTCGGTGCCCACCTGCGGTGCGCGCATGCGGCACATCGCCAACCGCCGCCCATGCCCGCAGCGACGACACGCTCACCCCCAGCAGACGTGCAGCCTGCGATACCGACAGCTCCGAGCTGTCGCGAAGTTCTGATGCTGTACCCATGGAGCCCCCTTCCATCGTGGGTCCATGTTCGGCGGCACGGGCACCACTGACCACCCCCGTTCGGGGGGGTCGTGGGTACCGCGGCGGGGGTCTAGCTGATGAGACCCCGGCGCAGGGCATGGTGCGCGGCCTCGGTGCGGTTGGCAACGCCCATCTTGCGGTAGATGTTGCCCAGGTGGAACTTCACCGTCTGCTCGGTCACATACAGGCGCGAGCCGATCTCGT
The DNA here is from genome assembly GCA_903866425.1 of uncultured Actinomycetes bacterium. GTDB lineage: Bacteria > Actinomycetota > Thermoleophilia > Miltoncostaeales > Miltoncostaeaceae > SYFI01. Next base: position 2,095 of record CAIPNN010000131.1, on the reverse strand, counting down.
TGTTCGAGAGGCCCTCGGCAGCCAGGCCGAGCACTTCGATCTCACGCGGGGTGAGGTCGAGCACCGACCGCGACTGCGCCGATGTCGCGGGCAGCACCATGGCGCCGGCGATGACATGGCGCACAATCGAGGGAAGGTCGTTGGCGCGGGTGCCCTTGCCGACGTAGGCGTGCACACCGAGAGCGACCGCCTGCTGCACGTGCCCGGGGTCGGCCACACCCGACAGCGCAATGATGGGCAGGCCGGGAAACCGGCTAGCGACGCCCGAGATGGCATCGAGCCCCTCGCCGTCACGCATCCAGGGCTCGATGAGCACCACATCCACGGCAACCTCGTCGAGCTGACTGAGCAACTCTGCGCCCGACGTTGCCTGCACCACCACCCGCATGCCGGCTGATCCGTCGAGGGCACGGGCCACACCATCCATGAGGAGTGGCTGTTCATCGGCAATGGCCACCCGCACCCGTGCCGCCTGCCCGGTTCCGTTCGTGCCGTCGTGCTCGGTGGTGGCCCGATACGGAGTGATTGATGAGATGGCCATATGCGCCTTCTTCTCTCTGCCGGTGAGTTGCGATTCCGCTGACACGTCACGGCACCTGTGCTGAGTATGGGCACCATCTGGGGAGGATCAACCCCCCGGACGGACCTCGCGACCTACGTCTAGGGCAGCTGTGAGCAATGTGTGAAGCCCGGCTCACGGAAACGGCATCGGCGTGGGTGGAAGCACTTCACGCACTTGCTGAACGAGGTCATCTCCGGCTTCGCCAGCGATGCGCTGACCGATGCGCACCCACGCAATCGCCTCATTCCAGACGGCCACATCGGTCACATCGCCCGCGGCAAGTACCCCCCACGCCTTTGCCGCGACAACCGCCAGAGCAGATTCCGCATCGGTGGTCTGCTGAGTCGCCATGCCATCACCCTCCCCGGTCCCCCGGGTGGCCCGTGCCACCCGCCTGGGTATGGGGCAATGCCACTCGGAACCGCGCGGGGATGCACCGGCTGCACGTACTGTCCTTTCCTAGCCTTTCGTGTCGGTTGGGCTGGTCAAATGTCGCAAAATTTCGGCAATGAGCCGCCGAACCCCGCTTCATTCTGAACGGAGCGACCAGAAATTCGGCGGGCCCCGCTAGTGTGGAAATCCGCATGCAGATGACCCCGTCCACCCGAATCGCAGCTCAGGCATGAGCACCATCCTCGTGGTCGACAACGACCGTGGTGTACGCGTGGCGCTGCGTTCGCTGCTCGAGCGGGCACATCACCATGTGATCGAGGCGAGCGGGGGCGACGAGGCGCTGCAGAAGGCCGCCTCTGATCACCCCGACCTCATGCTGCTCGACCTCGAGATGCCCGGCACCGACGGCTGGGACGTGCTCAAGGCGCTGGGGCACCGGGCCGGCATGCCCATCATCGTCATCACCGCGCACCAGGAGCAGCAGGACATGGTGCTGGGCCTCCGCGCCGGCGCGGACGACTACATCACCAAGCCCTTCCGCAATGCCGAGTTGCTGGCCCGTATCGACGCGCGCCTCAGGCGGCCACACGCCGACCTGGAGGCCGACAGCCCCGAGGGCCACGCCGATGATTTCACCACGCGCGAGCGCGAGGTGATCCGCCTCATGGCACAGGGCGCCACCAATGCCGACATCGCCGCGCGTCTGCAGCTGTCAACAGCCACGGTGAAGTTCCACATCACCAACATCATGCGCAAGCTCGGAGTGACCAACCGCACGGCCGCCGCGCGCGCCGCAACCCAACGGGGGCTCGTCGGGTAGGGCAGCACGCACGACAACCGGCCCGGTGATGATGCGCTGATCGTGCGCGGCGCGACGGACGGGCCGCCGGAATCGCCGAACGCGCCTACTTCTCGCGGCGCGGAACCCCCGCCAGCAACATCTCTGCCATGCGGCGCGGCAGATTGGTGAGCATGGGGAACAGGAATGCCCGCGCCGGCATGCGCACCGAGCGCTTGTTCTTTTCCACCGCCCGGACGGTCTTCACCGCAAGCTTGTGCACATCTGTGTCGGGCAGCAGCAGCGCGAAGCGCCTGAACGACGCCTTTGTGGGCGCGTACGACAGCACCGAGTCGGCCATG
>CAIPNN010000130.1 GCA_903866425.1 uncultured Actinomycetes bacterium | reverse complement strand
TACGAGAGCTACCCCAACCTCGAGACCGTGCAGTGGGTGCAGGAGGAGCCGCGCAACATGGGTGCCTGGTCGTTCATCACGCGCCGCATCGAGCGCCTGCTGCCCATTGAGGAGTTCGGGTACATCGGTCGCCCGGCCCGCGCGTCGGTGAGCGAGGGCTACCCGCAGACCCACCAGCTTGAGCAGCAGCGTGTGCTCGACGATGCCCTCGCGGGCAGGGAGATGACCTTCGCATGAGTGATGGACCGCGCGTTGTCGTGCTCGGCGGAGGCCCCGGCGGCGACGTCGCCGCCCTTCGCGCCGCCCAGATGGGTGCGCAGGTCACGCTCATCGAGCGGGCCGAACTTGGGGGCACCTGCCTCAACTGGGGCTGCATCCCCACCAAGGCGCTGCTCGCGGCCGCCGACCTGCTGCGCAAGATCCGCGAGGCCAAGGACTTCGGCATTCTCGTGGGCGAGGTGGGCTACGACTTCGCCGCGATGATGGCCCGCAAGGAAGACATCGTGGGCAAGATGCGCGGCGGCGTGCAGGGCGCCTGCGAGCGCAAGGGCGTGGCAGTGGTGAAGGGTCAGGGCGTGGTGGACGGCGACGCCGTGGTGGTCGACGGCACCCGCTACGAGTACGACCACCTGGTGGTGGCCACGGGTACCGAGCCCGCCGGCCTGCCTGGCATCGACATGGACCACCCCGCGGTGCTCACCAGCAACGACATCCTGGTGCTGCCTGAGGTTCCCGAGACGCTGCTCATCCTGGGCGCCGGGGTCATCGGCTGTGAGTTCGCCAGCCTGTTCCAGCCGCTTGGCGTGAAGGTGACGATGGTGGAGATGCTGCCGCGCATTCTCGCCGGCATCGACAACCGCACCGCCAAGCAGTTCCAGAAGTTCCTCGAGAAGGATGGCGCCGAGATCCACCTGGGCCGTCGCCTTGAAGAGGTCACCTCGTACTCCGACGGAGGCGTCACCGTGCGGCTTGACGACGGCACCGAGATCTCGGCCGAGAAGATGCTCATCTCCATCGGCCGCAAGCCGCAGACACACGACATCGGGCTCGAGAGTGCCGGTGTTGTGGTCAACGAGCGTGGCCACATCGAGGTGGATGAGTTCCTGCGCACGGCCAACCCCAAGGTGTGGGCCGTGGGCGACTGCATCGGTGGCATGCAGCTGGCGCACCTGGCGTCGGCCGAGGGCGCCCGCGCCGCAGAGAACATCCTCGGGCCTCACCAGGTGCCGATGGACCGTACTGTCGTGCCCGCCTGCATCTACACGCACCCTGAGATTGCCACCGTGGGCCTGAACAGGGACACCGCGGAGGAGCAGGGCATCACGATCAAGGTGGGCCAGGCGCGCTTCGCGGGCTCCGGCAAGGCACTCGGCGAGGGCGAGAGCGACGGGTTTGCACAGCTCATCGCTGACGCCGACACCGATCTGCTGCTGGGTGCCACCATCATGGGCGCGCACGCCGTGGAGATGATCCACGAGGTGGGCGTGGCCATCAGTGACGGCTACACCATGCGCGACCTGGGCGAGATCATCCACGCCCACCCCACCATCAGCGAGATGGTGATGGACGCGGCCCAGCAGGGCGAGGGCGTGGCGCCCTACCTGTCGTAGGCCCCATGCGCGTCGTCCGGCCCGATCCACAGTCGGTGCCGGATGCCCTGGCGCTGTCGCTGGGCATGCTGGCCGAGGGCGACGGGCCGGCGCTGGTGGTGCATCGCGTTCATCCCCCGGCCATCACCTGCGGCCGTGCGCAGATGAAGGACGTCGTCCCGGACGCGATCGCACAGAGCGGGCTCGAGCTGGTGGCGCGCGGATCAGGCGGCGGCCCGGTGCTGTGGGACGACGACCTCATCGCCATTGACGTCATCCTCCTCCAGGGCGATCCACGCCTCCCCACCGACATCGTGGCCGCGTACCGCTGGGTGGGCGAGGCCGTGGCATCGGCACTCGGTGGGCTCGGCATCAACGATGTGCGCGCGGTTCCTCCCCATGAGGCGCGCGCGTGGCCCACGGGTGCGGCGTCACATCTGTGTTTCGGTGGCCTGTCCCCGTGGGAGGTGGTGGCCGGCGACCGCAAGGTGATGGGGCTGTCACAGGTGCGCAAGCAGGCCGGCGCCATCATCCAGGTGGGCGTACCGATGCACCTTGACGCCGACCGACTTGCTGCTGCTGTGGGCGCACCCACGGCAGCAGCGGGCGACCTCGCCCGTCGCACGGCGGGCATCGGCGACCTCGCGCCGCATGTCGACCGCGACACGGTGACAGAGGCGCTGCTCGCAGCCCTCGCCTAGGTGCGGGCGTCCATCACGGGCACCTCGTACCGGCGCAGCGCGGCGTCCGGCGTCAACAGCACGAGCCCCTCCACCTGCGCTTGGGCGACGAGCATGCGATCGAAGGGGTCGGCGTGATGCCGCGGCAGGTCTGCGGCCACCACCGCGTGCGCCATTTCGATTGGCAGCGCGTTGATGAGGCCGGCCTCCATGATCTCGGGCACCGGAACGTCAAGTGCCAATTTTCCGCGCGCCTGCTTGATCCCGATCTCCCACACCGACGCCACGCTCGCGTAGGCCTCCGTACCCGGATCCTCAATCGCTGCTGTTGCGTCCGGCCCGAGATGGGCATCGTCCGCGAACCACCAGATGAGTGCAGCGCTGTCGATGAGCAGCCTCACAGGTCCCCCTCGTAAAAGAGGCGCTCGAGGTCCGGATCCGGGTCCCAGCAGTCGGGCGACATCCAGATCTTGCCCTTGGCGAGACCACCCTTGCGGCGGCGCGGGGCCTCGACGTACGGGACGATGCGGGCAACGGGTGCCCCGTTGTTTTCCACCACGACGTCATCGCCATCGTTCGCCTGACGCACCAGGCGCGAGAAGTGGGTCTTCGCCTCATGCATGCCCACGGTGATCCTCATCAGCACCCTCCTTCGGCATATTGACTAACCCTAGTCCGCTGAGCGGCTCAGTCTCCACCCGGCATGGGCAGGACGGTCCGGACCAACCGCTAACTTCACCCACGTGAGTTCTTCGCCACGCGACCGGCGGCCACCGCCCAGAAATCCCCGCCGCCGACGGCGGCGCAGGCGCCGTGGCAATCCGCTGCTCCTCATCGGGCTCCTCATCCTCGTGGTGGTTGTCGCGTTCATCGCGTATTCCGACGGCGAGGATGCGCCTGCGCCATCAACGGCACAGGCCGCACCGGCGGCCTCGGCGCCAAGCGCGGAAACCGCCAAGCCCGCCACGGGCACCACCGATGTCACCGTCGCATCGGTGGGTGACGTGGTGATGGGCACGCCGGAGTTCGGGCTGCCACCGGCCAATGGGTCCACGCTGTTCAACGCGGTCCGGTCGCTCCTGAAGGGCAACGTGGTGTTCGGCAACCTCGAGCAGGCCCTGGCGAGCGGCCCGGGGTCGAAGTGCGGCGGTCCGAGCGGCGGCGGCTGCTACGCGTTCGCAAGCCCGCCCTCGTACGCACGAAACCTCAAGGCCGCGGGCTTCACCGTGATGGGCATCGCCAACAACCATGCGCTCGACTGGGGAACGAGCGGGCAGCGCAGCACTGTGGCCGCGCTTGACGCGCAGGGCATCCTCCACACCGGTCGTCCCGGTGAGATCGCTGTGCAGAAGCTGCCGGGCGGCGGGTCGGTGGCCGTCATCGCGGTCGCCCCGTACTCGTGGTCGCAAAACGCCCTCGACATCCCCGGCGCCGTGCGGCTGGTGCGCAAGGCCACGACCATGGCGCCCATCGTGATGGTGAATATGCACGTGGGCGCCGAGGGCTCCGGTGCCACGCATGTTCCGCAGGGCAGCGAGACCTTCCTCGGGGAGAACCGTGGCAATTCGCGCGCACTGGCACGCGCCGTGGTTGATGCCGGGGCCGATCTCGTGGTGGGCCAGGGCCCCCACGTGCTGCGCGGCATGGAGTTCAGAAACGGTCGCCTGATCGCGTACAGCCTCGGCAACTTCCTCGGGTACAAGACCTTCGCCGTGGGCGGCGCGAGCGGCCAGAGCGGCGCGCTGTCGGTGACGCTGGGTCCCGATGGCGCCTTCAAGTCGGCGCGCTTCTCCCCCACCCAGCTCTCGGGCGAGGGCGTGCCCTCACCCGGTGGTTCGGGCATCTCGATCATCCAGTCCCTGTCACGCCAAGACTTCGGCAGCACCGCCGCCCGTATCTCGTCGGGCGGCGACATCACTCCGCCCCGCTAGCGAAAGGCACCACATGCCCGTCTCCATCCCCGCACGCATCGCCTGCGCCGTCGCCGCGGTCGCGGTGCCGGCAATCATCCTCACCGGCTGCGGCTCGGGTGGCACCGAGACCGTCACGAGCACGGTGACCGCCACGGAAACCACCACCGCCACAACGACCGAGACCACGACAGCGTCGAGCACCGTCACGCAGGCGAGTGCTCCCACGCAGTGCGCCAACGAGAACCTCGATGTCTCGTTCGGCCAGGGGCAGGCCGGCGCGGGTGCGTCGGAGGTCGTCGTCGTGCTCACCAACAACGGCATGGCCGACTCGTGCACGCTCGGGGGCTACCCCGGCATGGCGTTCTACTCGGCAAATGGCACTGAGCTCGCCGGCAACGTCAAGCGCGGAGGAACCACGCTGTTCACCGATCCCGGCCCCACCAAGCTCACGCTGGCGCCCAACGGATCGGTGTCGTACAGCCTCGGCTTCACCGATGCCCAGAACGACGGCTGTGAGAACACCGCCTCTGTGAAGGTGACCCCGCCCAACGCCACCCAGTCGATCAAGGTGACCACCACCGGTCAGAACGTCATCACGGTGTGTGAGGGCCAGCCCCTTACCGTGTCGGCCCTCGTGAAGGGCAGCGGCGGCGCACCGCAGTAGGCAGCGCTAGTGCAGGGCGCCGTCGAGTGGGCCACCCACCGGCGGCGTCCTGCCCTGCACCCCGGCGACGAGCACCGCGGGGCCGGAATCTGACCGCGCGATGAGATCGCGCAGTGCGGCGTCGAGATCGGCCGGGTCGTCAACGCGCGCAGCGGTGGCGCCAAACCCGTGGCAGATCTCGGCCACGTCAAGATGCGGGGCGTCCAGCGCGAGCCCCGGCCAGCCGCCATCGGGGGTACCCGTGAGGCCCTCCATACCGGCGCGGAGGATCTCGTAGCCCGCGTTGTCGCCAACCACGAGGGCAAGGCGCGAACCCTCCACCGCCGCGGTCCAGAGGGCGTGCACCCCGAACAGCAGCGATCCATCGCCCTGCATGCACACCACGCGACGCGATGGGTTGGCAATCGACGCACCCACGGCCGCGGGAAGCCCCCATCCGAGGGCGCTCCCCCGGTGCCAGAGACCCGAGCCCACGCGTCGGGCACCGAGCGCGGTGCGGAGGTCGCGCGTGGAGGTGATTCCTTCATCCACCACCAGGTCGTCAGGCTGCACCACCGCTGCGATCGCCTGCGACAGGCGGGCGCCGGTGATGTGCGGCGCCGGCACCGCAGCACGTTCGATAAGCGCCATGGCATCTGCCATGCGCGCCGACTCGAGGCGCGTGGCCACCGTCTCGCGCCGGGCGTCATCACTGCGCACCCGGGCCAGCACGCCCTCAAGCACCAGCAGCGGATCGGCAACCAGACCCACTTCGGGCGGATGCGTACGACCCACCTCGTCGGGGTCGACATCAACGTGGATGAGCAGCGTGCTGTCAGGCAGCGGCGACCCGGCACTCCAGCCGAACAGGCGGAATACGGGCATGCCGACCGCGAGCGCCACGTCGTACGGTGCGAGGGCTGCCCGGATACCCGCGGCGAAGCGCGGCATCGACCCGGCCCACATGGGGTCGTCG
>CAIPNN010000129.1 GCA_903866425.1 uncultured Actinomycetes bacterium | reverse complement strand
TGCGGTGTCCCGCCGTGGCATTCCCGACGCAGCGGCCGACCGCCGCAAGATGGCCGATCGCCTGATGCGCCAGGGGTTCTCGCCTGCGGCGGTGCGCGAGGCTGTGCGGCCCGATGACGGTGCACGGGACGAACCCGCTGACGCCGCGGCGCCCGAGGCCGAGGATCTCATCCGCCAGGTGCGGCGCCGTTATCCCGGTCAGGGGAGCGACCAGGCAGAACGCCGACGTGCGCTCGGCTGGTTGGCGCGCCGGGGGCTCAGGGCCGACGACGCACGGCACATCCTCGAGGCCGCCGCGGCGCCCGACGACTGACTACGGCTGGCCGGGGAACTCCACGATTGCCGCGCCTGAGGTGAGACCCGCACCGAAGGCCACCAAACCTCCAAGGCCAGTGGGGCCCGATGGCAGGTGCTCGGCCAGCGCGATGGGGATCGTGCTCGACGATGTATTGCCCCAGCGCTCCACGTTCACCACGAAGCGATCGGCGGGCAGGCCGCTGCGGGCCTGAATGGACGAGATGATCCGCCCGTTTGCCTGATGGGGCACCACATGCATGAGATCGGCAACCGAGATGCCCGAGCCGGCAGCCGCGCGGTCGAGCATTCGCAGCATCTCGCGCACCGCGCGGGTGTACACACGCGGGCCGTCCATGAAGAGGAAGTCGTCGAACTCGGGGCCGTGGTGAATGACCGTGCCGTCATCGCCCGATGCCGACAGCACGGGGCGGTGCAGCAGGATGGGTGCGCCCTGCGCGCGATCGGGGCCGTGCACCACGGTGGCCGTCGCGGCGTCACCGAACACCACAACGGTGTCGAAGTCGTCCTTGGAGACGTACCGGGTCATGGCCTCGGCGGTCACCACAAGCACCGCGCCATCACGGCGTTGCTGCAGCATGTCGTAGGCGCTCTGCATGGCGTACAGGTAGCCGGAGCAGGCGGCCGATACATCGTGCGCAGCCACGTCGGCGGGCCCGTCGTCGAGCGCCAGCGCGTTCTGCACCATGCACGCCACGGTGGGGCTCAGCATGGGCGGCGTGCCCGTTGCCACGATGATGGCCTCGAGGTCACCAAGCGACAGGCCCTGCGACTGGAGCGCTTCGCGCGATGCCTGCGCAGCGAGTGTCACCAGGTCTTCGTCGTCACCCATGATGGGGCGCTGACGGATGCCCGTGCGCTGCACGATGTCTTCTTCGCTGCGCCCGGGGAACCGGGCGGCGATGTCGGCATTGGTCAGCACATGCCCACCGGCCCGCACGGAGATACCCGACAGCCCCACGGGCGCCGCCACAACGGCGGCAGATCCGCTTGACGCCGGCATCACGGCCGGGCGTGCACCCGGCACGCGACGCACCCGGATGGTGGGGTCGGCGGGCACGCGCCTGCGCGCCGTTGCCGCACCCGGTGCGAGGCGGATGCGTGCCATGGGGGTGCCCACGGGCACGAACTCGTCGGTGTCGAGCAGGTCGCTGATGTCGCCCGATGCCGGGGCGGCCAGCTCAAATGCGGCCTTGTCGCCCTCGCACTCGGCAATCACCTGACCCTCGCTCACGTGGTCGCCCTCGCCGACGAGCCAATCGAGCACCATCACCTGCTGGTCGGCGGGGCTTGATCCCGCGGCCTCCACCACCAGCACGCCGGCTTCAGCCGTGCTCTCTGACACCTCCACCTCGAGGCCGCCAAGCATGTTGGCCACGGTGGTCACCACGTCGGCCACCGAGGGCAGCAGTTCGAGCTGGTTCACGTAGTTGTTGGGCACCAGGGTGTCGGCGCGCGCAACGCGGCGAGTGGTGAGGTCGCCCTCCAGATGGTCGCTCACGGCTGCCACCACCTCGCCACCAAAGCCCCCGGTGAGGTTGTCTTCGTGCACCACCACCAGACGGCGTGTCCGTGCCGCACTGGCCACCACGGTCTCCATGTCCCATGGGGCGATGCTGCGCAGGTCGATCAGATCGACGCTCACCGTGGCGGCATCGAGGATGTCAGCAGCACGCTCTGCGATGGGCACCGTGGCGCCCCAGGCGACGATGGTCACGTCGTCGCCGCGTCGCGGGTGCGATGCGCGGCCCGGCGGCACCGGCAACGCCTCGCCGGCGGCGTGGGTGGCGCGCGCGGGGTCGTTCAGACAGGTCTTGGGGTAGAGGATGAGCGTGGGGCGGTCGCCCTCAAGGGCAGCGGTGAGCATGCCGGCGGCGTCGTCGGCACTGCTCGGCATGAGCACGTCAAGACCCGGGATGTGGGCGAACGTTGCTTCCATCGTCTGGGCGTGGAAGGGACCGAGCCCCGGTCGGTAGGCGCCCGAGGGAGCCAGCACCACCACGGGCGCACTCCATTGGCCGTTGGTGCGCCAGTGGATGGTGGCGAGTTCCGACGCGATCTGGTTGAACGCCAGCGGCAGGAAGTCGGCGAACTGCACCATGGCCACGGGGCGGCCACCGGCGAGTGCGCGGC
>CAIPNN010000128.1 GCA_903866425.1 uncultured Actinomycetes bacterium | reverse complement strand
GCACTACCGCGAGATGCGCGTGCACCCCGACCTGCCCGTGCGGAAGCTCATCTGCTTCTACCCCATGAGCAAGCGCCGCGAGGGCGACGACAACTGGTTCGCGCTGTCGTACGACGAGCGCAAGGCGATGATGATGGGGCACGGCACGCTGGGGCGGAAGTACGCCGGGCGCGTCACTCAGCTGATCACCGGCTCAACGGGCCTTGACGACTGGGAGTGGGGGGTCACGCTGTTCAGCGACGACTTGGCCGCCCTCAAGGAGATCGTCTACGAGATGCGCTTCGACGAGGTGTCGGCCCGCTTCGGTGAGTTCGGGGAGTTCTTCATCGGGCTCATCATGGACCCGGCGCAGGCGCTCAACCGAGCCGGTATTCCCGCCTAGGTCACGCTCCGCAGTATCTGGTCGGCGTCGGCAATCCACTTGCCGCCGTACATGGCGCAGTGCACCAGCACGGGCACCAGCTGGTTGAACTGCATGCGTTCCTGCCACCCGGGTTCGGGCGGGAACTCCTCGGCATAGGCGTCGAAGACGCGGTCGGGGAAGCCCCCGAACACCTGCATCATCGCCAGGTCCATCTCGCGGTGGCCGCCATAGGCGTCGGGGTCGATGAGCACCGGTACACCGTCGGCATCAACCATGCGGTTGCCGGCCCACAGATCGCCGTGCACCCGAGCCGGCGGCTCGGGTGGACCCACCAGGTCGGGCAGGTTGGCCAGGGCGTCGTCGAGCCGGTGCCAGGTCTCGGCCGGCAGGTTGCTCGCGTGGGCCAGCGGGATGATGCGGCACTCGGCAAGGAACGCCGGCCAGGTGTCGCGCGAGTCGTTGGGCACCGGCACCGGGCCCGCGAAGCCATCCCACGGTGCCCCGAAGCCATCGGCGCCCGCGCGGTGCATGCGGGCGATAGCCCGCCCCAGTTGCTCCTGGGCCTCGGGCGTGAACTCCCCCTCGTCAATCCACTCGAGTGCCAGCCAGTCGTCGCCCACGCCGACGACGTCAGGCACGCGCACCCCGGCATCGGCGATCCAGCCGAGCGCGCGGGCCTCTGACCGGAACAGCCCGGCGGGTGCCTGCCGTGTGTGCTTCACGAACACCGACTGCCCGTTGACCATCTGCACCCGCAGGGCATCGCTCACGTACCCGCCGGAGACCCGTGTGGTGGTGTGCACCTCCGACCCTGCGAGGTGGGCAATGGCGGTGGGGTCGGGCTGCCCCACGACTACCGGGGCGTGGCGGCGATGTGCGCGATGAGGGCCAGCACCGAGCGGTCGACCATGTCGAACACCTCGGCGAAGCCCTCCTGCCCCCCGAAGTAGGGGTCGGGAACGTCGAGGTCGCCGCCGGCCTCGGGGTCGAATTCGCGCAGCAGGTGCACCTTGGCGCGTGCCTCGTCATCCGGCGCCAGTGCGCGCAGTGCCGCGGCATTGTCGGAATCCATGGCCATCACCAGGTCGAACCGGGCGAAGTCGTCGGCCACAAACTGCCGGGCGGTACCGCCCATGGGCACGCCACGGCGAGTGGCCTCTTCGCGCGCACGCTCGTCGGGTGGGTGACCGGCATGCCACGACCCGGTGCCAGCGCTCTCCACCTCAACCTCGACGCCGGCATCGGCGAACTGCAGGCGATGTTCCATGACGGCCTCGGCCGTGGGGCTGCGGCAGATGTTGCCGAGACACACAAAGCACACACGAGTGGTGTTGGGCGGGAAGGCCATCGTCGGCGATACTAGGCAGGCAACCAACCCGGAGAGTGGACATGCGGGGCCTTACCTTCCATGGCGATCAGGACGTTCGTGTTGATGACGTGCCGGACGCGCACATCGAGAAGCCCACCGATGCAGTGGTGAAGATGACCATGGCCGCAATCTGCGGCTCCGATCTTCACATCCTCAACGCCGGCACCGCGTTCGGGTTCGAGCCCGGATCGCGCCTTGGCCACGAGTTCATCGGCACGGTCGAGGAGGTGGGTAGCGAGGTGACCAACCTGCGCCCCGGCGACCGCGTTCTTGCCTCGTGCTCGATTCTCGACGGCACCTGCCCGATGTGCATGGAGCACCTGCACTCGTCGTGCAACTCGTGGTCGCTGTTCGGCTGGGCGCCCCGCACCTGGCAGCACGGCGGCGGTACACAGGGTGGTCAGAGCGAGTACGTGCGCGTGCCGCTTGCCAGCACCACGCTGGTACAGATGCCCGACGAGCTGGCCGGCATGGACCGCCAGAAGACCATGCTGCCGCTGGTGGACGTGATGTCCACGGGTTGGCACGGCCTTCGCACCGCCGGCATGAAGCCGGGCTACAACGTGGTGGTCATCGGTGACGGCGCCGTGGGCCTCTCGGCCATTCACGGCGCATCCGCGATGGACGGCGCCAACATCATCGCGCTCGGCCACCACGAGGACCGCCTTGAGGTCGCCAAGCAGCTTGGTGCCACCGGTGTGGTCACGTCGCGCGACACCGATGAGATCAAGGAGCAGGTGCTTGAGATGACCAACGGTGAGGGTGCGCACGTGGTGGTCGACAGCATCAGCGGCAAGTCGTCGATGGCCGCAGCCCACGCCACGGTGCGTGCCGGCGGGTCGATCGCCTGCCTCGGTATGGACCACTTCATGCAGAACGTGCCCGAGATCAACTGGTTCGACCAGTTCCTGCGCAACATCACCATCACCGGTGGTCTGGTGCCGGGCCCGGCGTACTTCCCCGAGCTGCTCGACGCGGTGAAGGCCGGCCGCGTTGACCCGGCTCCGCTGCTCACCACCGAGCTGCCGCTGGAGCAGGCCGCCGATGGCTACCGCAAGATGCAGGCACGGGAAGAGGGCGTCATCAAGGTGTGCCTCGTTCCCGCATGAGTGAACTGACGGACCAGCTGGAGGCCGCCGGGCAGCAACGCCTGGCGGCCTCCGTGCAGGCCCTGTCCGGCGAGGCGCAGAACCGCCTGGCCATGCAGTGCGCAGCACTCGACCTGCCGCTCGTGACGCGGCTGGTGCAGACGATGGTGCGCGATCCGCAGCCCGACGCGCAGCACGGCGAGATACGCCCCGCAGTGGTGGACCGTGTGGCCGACCACCCCGATGGGCGCGCCGAGGCGCGCGCCGTGGGGGAGCAGGCGCTGCGCGACAACCGCGTGGCCGTGGTGCTCTTGGCGGGCGGCCAGGGCACGCGCCTTGGCTTCGACGCCCCCAAGGGGATGTTCCCCATCGGGCCGGTCACGATGCACTCGCTGTTTGCCATTCACGCCGCCGGCGTTGGGGCAACGCGCCGCGACTACGGGTGCGACCTGCCCTTCTGGCTCATGACGTCACCGGGCAACGATGCCGACACCACGGCGTTCTTCGAGAAGCACGCCATGTTCGGGCTCGACCCACGCACGGTGGGCACCTTCGTGCAGGGCACGCTGCCTGCCGTCGACCCGGCCACCGGCGACATCCTGCGTGCGGCACCCGACCAGATCGCGCTGTCGCCTGACGGCCACGGCGGCATCTTCCGCGCCATGGGCCATGCCGCCGTGCTGGGCGATCTGGAAGAGCGCGGCATCGACGTGATCATGACCATGCAGGTGGACAACCCGCTCATGCGTCCGGCCGACCCTGAGCTGATCGGCGCCCACCT
>CAIPNN010000127.1 GCA_903866425.1 uncultured Actinomycetes bacterium | reverse complement strand
GGGGGTGGTGCGCTGCTGGGTGCGTGGCTGCTCACCACGCTGTCGCACCGCGGCATGCCGCGGCATGTGTCCATTCCGATCGCCACCCTGGGGTTCGGTGCCGGGCTGGTGGTGGTGGCGATCTCGCCCTGGGCATGGCTGTCGGTGCTCGGGATGGTGTGGGCCGGGTGTTTCTGGATCTGGCTGCCCACCATCACCAATGCGGCAATTCAGATGTCGTCGCCGTCTGACCTGCTTGGCCGCATGCTCGGCTTCTACCAACTGTCGGTGATCGCTCCCATTGCTCTGGGATCGGTGCTCTTCGGGTGGATTGCCGGAGCAATCGGCATCGGCTGGAGCCTGGGAATCGCCGCTGCCTGCCTGTTGGCCTGGGGCGTGTGGAGCGCGGCCAACCCGGTGCCCGAGATCGACCGCGACATCAGGACCATCGGCACCTGACACGGGAACTCCCGCGCCCGGTATCGGTGACGGGCTCGGGTATGCTGGATCTCGTGGAAGAGGCGCGTCTCGCAGAGCGGCTGATCGCCCACGACACCTCCGATGCCGCGGGCTTGGCAGTGGCCACTGACTTCGTTGCAGGCTGGCTTGAGGGTCGCGGCGCTGACGTGACCCGTCGCACGTATGGCGACCGCGAGGTGCTCATGTCGCGGGCCGGCGATGGCCCGGTGAAGATCGTGTTTCACGGGCACCTCGATGTGGTGCCGGGACGTGCCGACCAGTTTGAGCCCCGTATCGACGGCGATCTCCTGTTCGGTCGTGGCGCGTACGACATGAAGGGCGCCCTCGGCGCGATGATGCTGGCCATCTGCGAACTGTCGGCCAACCCACCCGACGGCGCCACGGTGGAGTTTGTGATGGTTCCCGATGAGGAGCGCGCGCAGCCGGGCGTGAACGCGTCGGAGATGCTGGTGGCCGATGGCCTGCGGGCCGACATGGTCATCTGCGGTGAGCCCACCGACATGCTCGTGGGCGTGCAGGCAAAGGGCGTGTTGATTCTCGAGGTCGAGGTGGAGGGCCGCGCGGCGCACGGATCCACTCCGTGGCTTGGCGACAACGCCATCCTCCGGGCGCTTGAGGTGTACCGCCGCATCGAGTCGCTGCCGTTCACCAATGCGTCCACGCCGCTGTTTGCGCGCCCGTCGGTGAATCTGGGCCGCATCAGCGGCGGCGATGCCGTGAACAAGGTGCCCGACCGCTGCCACATGGATGTGGACATCCGTTACCTGCCCGGTCAGGACCCCGAGGAGATCCTCCGCCAGGTGCGCGATGCCGGCCCGTCGCAGGTTGCGGTGTCGATCGCGCGCCCACCGGCCGACACCGATCCGGATCACCCGTTGGTGACGGCGCTCATCGGTGCGGCGTCGTCGTACGACGACTGCACCACGTCCATTGGCCGCAATGGGGCATCGGATGCCGTGGCCTTCCTTGCCGTCGGCGTACCCGCCGTTGAGTTCGGCCCCCGGGGCGCCGGGCATCATGGTCCCGATGAGCACGTTGACCTGCCAAGCCTCGCGACCTATCGCCGCACGCTCGTCGACTTCGCGCGGGCGGCTGGGGCGCTGGCGCCGTTGATGGACGCCCACCGCGCCGGGGAGGCACTCGCGTGAGCGACCTGCCGCCCATTCCGGACGACGACGAGGTCGCCGAGGTCCTGAACGCCGTCGGCGATGGCGGCGAGCCCACGGGCACCGATGCCCGTTGGTTCCGCACGCCCGGCCGCCGGAAGCGCTGGCCGTGGGTAATCATGTGGATTGCGTTGCTGGCCGTGGGCGTTGGCGGTGGGTTCGCGGTCGCCAGCGTGCAGTTGCTGGGCAACACGCTTGAAAAGGCGAGCCCGGATACGCCTTTGGTGGAGGCGGCGGTCAAGGCGACTGATCCGGTGCTGCCGGACGCCCCCATCAACATCCTGCTGCTCGGGTCCGACAAGCGCGCGGGCAAGGCGGGCAGCGGTGATCCCGGGCGTTCCGACTCGATCATCCTCATCCGCATGGACAACGAGCAGGGCTTCATCTCGATGCTCTCATTCCCGCGCGATCTCTACGTGAACATCCCTGGGCATGGCTCCGACAAGATCAACTCCGCGTTTGCGCTGGGTGGACCCGCGAAGGCGATCGAGACGGTCAAGGCACTCACCGGCCAGCCCATCAACTACTTCGTGAACATCGACTTCGAGGGCTTCGTGAAGTTGGTTGACCAGGTGGGCGGGGTGTACCTCGACGTCGACCGCAAGTACTTCCACAAGAACCAGCCGGGCGATCCGAATCCGTACTCGGAGATCGACCTGAAGACCGGGTACCAGCGCATGAATGGCAAGGACGCGCTGTCATACGTGCGCTACCGCCACACCGACAGCGACTTCGCCCGCATCGCCCGGCAGCAGGCATTCCTCAGCGAGTTGAAGCGTCAGACCAACCGCTTCGGCAACCTGCCTGAGATCCCCGCATACGCCAGCATCTTCGCCGACAACATCGTGACCAACGTGAAGTCGGTACCGGTGCTGCTGGGAATTTTGCAGCAGGCCATCACCACCGACAAGGACCGCATCGCCCGCCTGTCCATCGGTGGCGCGCCCACGATGCGCAACGGCGCGTCGATTGTGGAGGCACCCGCATCTGAGGTGTCGGCCAAGGTCGACGAGTGGCTCCACCCGTCGTTCACGCAGGGTGAGGGCAAGGCCGTGGTGAGCCCCAACGACATCACGGTCGAGGTGCTCAACGGCAACGGGCAGCTGTCGAATGCCGCCGACGCCGCGCAGCAGTTGCGCGACAAGGGCTACAACGCCGAGACGGCCGGAAACGCCGACTCGTTTGGCCGCCCTGAGACCATCGTGCAGTACGCCGATGGCCACCGCGACGCGGCACTGGCCGTCGCCAAGTTGTTCGGCGACCGCACGGCGATCGGGGCGATTGCCAAGGGCGAGCAGATGAAGGACGGGCCCGACCTGCGGGTGGTCGTTGGCGAGTCGTACAAGGGGCGCCTGGTGACGCCCGCGAAGCCCAAGAAGCAGGCGAAGGCCGCGCCGAGCGTGGAATGGACCAACTCGCTCGTGCCCCTGCTCGGCCGGGTGCAGAAGGCCACGGGCCTCAAGGTGATGGTGCCGCTGCGGGTGCCGAACGGGTCAGAGGTGAAGCTCGTGCGGAGTTACCGGGTGAACACCGGTGGGCAGGGTCCGCAGGCGCTCAAGATGGTGTTCCGTCTGCCGAGCGGCGCCTACTGGGGCTACCAGATTCTCGACTGGGCCGACCCGCCGCTGCTTGAGGGGCGCACCGGAGTGGTGACCAAGGGCGGTCGCGAGTACTCCACGTTCTACGATGGCAAGAACATGATGCGACTCGCATGGCAGAAGGACGGCGTGACCTACTGGCTCGCCAACTCGCTCGACTATCAGCTGTCGGCGGACACCATGTGGGCCGTGGCCAAGTCGTGCATGCCGCTGGGCCGCGCCAAGTTGCCGGCCGGTACCAAGTCGAACGACGTCACCATCGAGCAGGACGCGTACACCCCCTGAGCGGTGCGCGTATCGGAGTGATCGGTGCCGGCTACGTCGGCCTTGTCACCGGGGTGTGTCTTGCGTCTCTCGGCCATTCGGTGAGCCTGCGCGACATCGACCCCGAGAAGATCCGCCTGATCAAGTCGGGAGAGCCCCCGATTCACGAGGACGGCCTGGCCGAGTTGATGCAGGCCAATGCCGACCGCCTGCACGCGACGCTCGATCTGGGCGAGATGCTCAGCCAGTCGGAGATCGTGTTCATCGCGGTGGACACCCCGCCCACGCACTCGGGCGACGCCGATCTGTCACGCGTGATGACGGTGCTCGACGAACTTGAGGCATCGGGCGATGCCGCAGGGCACGTGCTGGTGATGAAGAGCACCGTGCCGGTGGGCACCGGTGAGCGCGTGCGCCTTGAGCTCGACAAGCGCGGCCTTGCGGGCGTGGGCTACTGCTCCAACCCGGAGTTCCTCAAGGAGGGCGTGGCCATCGCCGACTTCCTCGACCCCGACCGCGTGGTGGTGGGCGACTTCCGTGCCGAGGACGGCGACAAGGTTGCGGCGCTGTACGCACCTCTGGGAGCGCCCGTGCTGCGCACCTCGGTGCCGACCGCCGAGATGATCAAGTACGCATCCAACGCGTTCCTCGCCACCAAGATCTCGTTCATCAACGAGATCGCCAACGTGTGCGAAGAGGTCGGCGCCGATGTGACCGAGGTTGCCGAGGGAATGGGCCTCGATGCGCGCATCGGCCCCAAGTTCCTGTCCGCCGGTGTTGGCTTCGGTGGAAGCTGTTTCCCCAAGGACGTCAGCGCGCTGAAGCAGCTGGCCGGCAACAGCGGGTATCACTTCCAGCTGCTCACCTCCGTGATCGAGGTGAACGAACTGCAGAAGCGCCGCGTGATCGGCAAGCTCAAGCGTCACCTGGGGCCGCTGGAGGGCCGCACCGTTGCCCTGCTCGGCCTGGCGTTCAAGCCCGGCACCGACGACATGCGTGAGGCATCGAGCATGGTGCTTGCCGGTCGCCTGCTTGCCGAGGGGGCCACGGTGCGGGGCTACGACCCTGTGGCCATCGAGGCAGCGCGCGGTCGCATGCATGCCGTCGATCTGCATGACGACATCGAGGCCTGTGTGAGCGGCGTTGACGCGGTGGTGCTGGTGACCGAGTGGCCCGAGATCCTCGCCCTCGACTGGACGCGCGTGCGATCGCTGATGCGTGGCGACGTGCTGGTGGATGGCCGTAACGCGCTCGACCCCGCCGAGATGGTGTCCGCGGGCTTCGCGTACGAGGGCATCGGCAGGGTCGTCCCGTCGTGACCACCCCGGCGGGTGTTGATCAGGCCGTCATCCTTGTGGGCGGCCAGGGCACGCGTATGCGCCCGCTTACCGACACGCGGCCCAAGCCCATGCTGCCGCTGCTCGATCTGCCGTTCGTGGAGCGTCAGGTTGACCACCTGGCCCGCGCCGGTGTGACGACGATCGTGTTCTCGTGTGGCTATCGCCCGCGCGAGATCGAGGAGTACTTCGGCGACGGCGCATCGCGCGGCCTCACCATGGGGTACGTGGTCGACCCGGAGCCGCTTGGCACGGCAGGGGCAATCGCGAATGCCGCGTCGCTGCTGCACGAGGGGGACGTGTTCGTGCTGAACGGCGACATCCTCACCGACCTCGACCTGGCGGCGCTGGTGGCGCATCACCGGGGGCTGGGTGCCGAGGCGACGATCGCGCTCACGCCGGTGGACGACCCGAGCGCGTTCGGCCTTGTGCGCACTGATGCCGATGGACGCGTGACCGAGTTCGTCGAGAAGCCCGGCGCCGACGAGCTCATCCCCGGTGAGCCATACCGCATCAATGCCGGCACCTACGTGCTGTCGGCGTCGGCGCGCGCGGCAATTCCGCAGGGCCAGCAGGTGTCGATTGAGCGCGACACATTCCCCCTGCTTGCCGCCCGTGGCGGCGTCGGCGCGCTGGCATCCGACTGCTACTGGCGCGACATCGGTACCCCGGCGTCGTACCTCGACGCCCACCTCGACGTGCTGCACGGGCGTGTGGGCTTCATCGCGTCACCGGGTGAGGCCTGGATTTCGGCGGACGCAGACGTATCGCCCGACGCAGTCATCGGTGCCGGTGCGTGCGTGGGCCCGGGCGCCACCGTCGCGGCCGGAGCCAGGATTGCCGCAGCCATCATCGGCGAGGGCGCAACGGTGGGGGAGGGCGCCACCGTGGAGGGCGCGGTGATCGGCCGCGCCGTGGCCGTCGCACCCGGCGCCACGGTGCGCGGGCTCGTGGTGATGGGCGACGGGTCGTCAATTGGTGAGGGGCGCACTGTGGATGGCCCAGTGAGCGTTGATACGGGCGCGACAGTCGGGGACGACGACACCCGCTGATAGCCTGCCGACCGTCGCCGGGGCCCGGATCCCGGCACTGGAATGGGAGATCTGAGGATGTCGGAGCTGGACCTTCCTGAGGTGCTGGCCATTGACCGTGCGGGGCTGATCGATGGCCTGGCGTCGTCGGTGGAGACCTTCGATCAGGCGCGTGCCGGTGCGGAGGCCCTCGACATCCCGTTCTCACCCGATGTGGTGAAGGACGTCCTCATCTGTGGCATGGGCGGGTCGGCAATTGCCGGCGACCTGGTGACCACGCTCTACTACGAGCGGCTTCGCCACCCCGTGCAGGTGCACCGCGGGTACTACCTGCCCGGCTGGGCCGGCCCGGACACCCTGCACCTGCTGCTGTCGTACAGCGGTGAGACCGAGGAGACCCTCACGGCCGCCATGCAGGCGCTCGAGCGCGAATCGCCGGCGCTTGGTGTGACCAGCGGCGGCAAGATCGAGTCGTGGTACGGCGAGCACGGCGTTCCCGTGCTGAAGATCCCGGGCGGCCTGCAGCCCCGCATGGCACTGCTGCACATGCTGGTGCCCACCGTAGTGTTCCTGTCGCGCCTGGGAATCATTCCCGAGCAGACCGCGGATCTCGACGCCGCACGCGATGCCATCGGTGCCGCCATTGATGCCTACGGCCCCGATCGGCCGACCGAGGCCAACACGGCCAAGCAGCTGGCGCTTCGTCTGGCCGACGGCGTGCCGCTCATCTACGGGTCCGAGGTGACGGCGGGCATCGCCAACCGCTGGAAGTGCCAGTTCAACGAGAACGCGAAGCAGCCGTCGTTCCACGCCATCCTGCCCGAGCTGAACCACAACGAGATCGTGGGCTTTGAGCAGGCAGGCGCCTTCGGCGAGCAGGCCCGTGTGGTCATCCTGAAAGACCCACGCCAGCACCGTCAGATCGAGCGCCGCATCGCCCTTACCCGCGACATCATCAAGCCCGGCGTCGCCGACATCATCACGCTCGAGGGCGAGGGAGACACACCCCTCGCGCGCCTCATGGACCTCGTGATCCTCGGCGACTACGTCTCCCTATACACCGCCTGCCTTCGTCGCGTCGATCCCGAGCCCGTTGACAGCATCGGCACCCTCAAGAAGGGGCTCGCCACCACCGGCAACCAGCGGCTCCAGGCCGGGGAGTCGGGTTCGATCTAAGGGGACCCCGCGGCATCACTTCGCCCGGGGGCCCGCAGGCGCGCGGTGTTCCCTTCGGTCGCGAATCGGAATCGCGAGTCAACCGGGGCGTTGCCCCGGTGGCCATGGCGTCGTTTCGTCTTCCCTTCGGGAACACCGCGCACCTGCGGGCGTCCGTGAGGTTTTCTCCCGCACCCCCAACCGGGCGTGGAGCCGTGGGCATGGGGACATCCCCTCGGGAAGACGAAACGACG
>CAIPNN010000126.1 GCA_903866425.1 uncultured Actinomycetes bacterium | reverse complement strand
GTTTGAGTTGGTGTCGATCCACGTCTTGTCGCCCATGCCCACCAGGGGCACCACGCCCGCATCGATGGTCAGGTTGGCGTACGTGGCGTTCGGCTGCGTCGAGGACGTCGTGTCGCCTGTCGCCGAGCCCGCGATCGTGAACGTACCGGTCGTGCCGATCAGCGGGTTCACTCCCGGGGATGGATTCGAGTCGGTTCCCGAGGCGCCCGCACCCGTGGAGGTGAAGGCATACCCGCTCGGAAGGGTGAACCTTGCCTTGTAGGAACCCGGCAGCAGGTTGCCGATGAAGTAGGCCCCGTTGGCGTCCGTCGTGACCGAGGCCACCGGATTGCCCTGGGCATCCGTCGCGGGCGACCCATCCGGGTTCAGAAGATTCACGACCACGCCCGGCAGCGCCGGCTCACCGGCATCCTGCACACCGTTTGAGTTGGTGTCGATCCACGTCTTGTCGCCCATGCCGACGACGATCGGGGCTGTGAAACCGATGTCGAAGGTGTGGTTGTTCTGGCCGGCGGCGCGAGCGGGGACGGAGACCTGCGGATAGCCGGAGACGAGTGTCGCGTTCGAGTCGACGGCGGTGCTCTGCGAACCGGCCCCCGTGCTCGACTGAGTGGCGCTCGTCAAGACGTACGGTGCCAGTGGGCCTGATCCGGTGTAGTCGGCGGGGTTGTTGAGACGCACGGTGAACGCCGCACCCGCGGTGAGTCCACCGCCCGCGTTGTCACCGTTGCCAGCCGCCGCTTCACTGACGGTCGAGCTGAAGTAGTACAAGCCGTTGGCGTCTGTGACCGCGGTGCCGACGAGCGTGCTCGTCGCGTCGAACAGGCGCACCGTGACGCCGGGGGCAGGCTGCTCGCCAGGATCCTGAATGCCGTTGTTGTTGGTGTCGATCCAGACGCGGTTGCCGATCTGCACGGGGGCCGCATCACAGACGAGTTCGAGGTCGCCGAGACCATTGCCCTTGCCCCAACAGTCCCCGCCAGGGCATCCGCCGGGAATCCCCCCGTTTCCGGCGTTGTAGTTGAGGACCTGCCCAGCCTGCAGCGCGCCGTCATCAACGCCCGCGGGGCCGCATGGGCCGTACGTATCGGCGCGTGGGGCGCACGGACCGAGCGCCTTCACGCCCTGCTGGTAGAGGCCATTGATGTCGTAGACGGTGCTCCACAGCGTGGGGCTGCCCGGCATCGTGGCCACGCCGCCCTGCCCCGTGTACGGATGTCCGTACGGGAAATACGACGAGAACACGGTGCTGTAGAAGAGAGGTGAGTCCGCACGAGCGGTGCTCGACTCGCCGGTCAGCAGTCCTGAGACTCTGGCACCGGTCGTGGTGCCGCAGACGCCGTTCGTCTCCTTCACATACGACGACCCTGTCTTACACAACAGAAGGATGTCACCGCCGCCAAGACTGGCGTCTGCGGCCCGCGGCGATCCGGGCGGGGAGTCGTAGTCGATTGTGTTCGGCGTGGTTTGGTCCATCCAGCGGTCGCGGAATGCCAGCGCGAGCGACCCGTCGGCCCGCGTCTCGATGTTGGCGAGCAAAGGCATGCTCCACACGGCGGGCGACTTCGCTCCAATCTGGTCGTCCCAGTCATTCCACGCGTGCCACTCCGTGCTCTGGCCACCGGTGAACGGGGCTATGACGTCGAAGTTGACGCCGCGTGCTTTCGGATAGTCGAGGCTGACTGCCGCACGCGTGGTGAACGTCTGCGCCGAGGGATCGAACTCCAGTACGAAGGCAGCCGTCCCCTTTGTCGCCACGGAGGTGGCGGAGCCCACGGTGCCCGACGTGGCGGCCGCGCCCAGGTACTGCGCCCAGCTCTGTCCGCTGTCGTACACCACCCTGTTGCCCGAGATCGAAACGATCGGCACAGATGTCCGCTCCAGATTCGAACATGCAGCAAATACGCAGTTGTCTGAACGGCTCAGATTCGAGACCGTGATGAGATCGCCGACCGAGAGTGCGGGAGCAGACGACAGCGTCAACTCGAAGAGGCTTCCGCCGGTGCCAATGCTGTTCGTCACCGACCATGAACGCGTCTGCTCAGGGACCTCGGCGCCGCACACACCCCCGACGAGAATGGTCGAGGCCGACATGCCGATGCCCATCGGATGCCACTTACCGCTGCACGCGACGCCTCCGAAGGTCGCCGGTTTCGTGATGTTGTAGCTGACTGGCGTGCCAGCGCTCGCGCTCGCACCCGTGCCATTGATCGGAACTTTCCACAGGCGCGGCCAGGTGGACGATTGGTCGCCTTCGGTCATCTCCACGGCGTACAGCGTGCTGCCATCGGGCGTCACGTCAACGTCACCCGTGCCCGCGCGGCCGACCAGGTGAAAGACGTCGTTCGGGTTGTTGTCGGAGCGCAGCCCGTCGGCAGCGAAATCGGGCCAGGTGCCGGGTGATGCGGAGACATGCGCCGGCAACGCATTGCTGCCGAGCGTCGCAAAGACCGACGTCGCCCCGGTGCCGATCTCGACCTTGTAGATCGCGTTCGTCGCGCCAGCAAACCCGTACGGACTGTGGCGCTTGACGTACGTACCGAAGTACGCGTTGCCGCCGCGATCCACACCCACCCCGAATGTCGCGCCGAGTTGGGCGGTCGTATTCACCTGCCTGGGCGCCGCAGCGGTGACGCCACCAAACGTTATGCCGCTCTGGCCGATGTACTCCAGAGCGCCCAATCCCGAGCTCAAGGTGACCGCACCCGGTTGCGAGGTAGTGCTGAGGAACGGGAATATGCAAGTGACAAGCCTCGGGTTGTCCTGGCAGTACTCCGCTGGCTTGGCGACCGCGAAGTCGACCCCGGCAGCGGTCGTGGAGACAAACCGCACGCTCGTCTCGTTGTTCGCCCCCGTAAACGACGGCTCGTACCCCGCCGGGGTCGTGAACTCGAGCCGAACAGTTCCCGTGCAGCCGGTCGCGCAGATGGTGTAAGTGCCATCGGCCGCCGTGGTCGTGGTGGCGACACGAATGCCCGCCATGTCGTAGGCGTTCACGGTGACGCCGGGGACGCCAGCGTCCGACGCGGCCACGCCCGTACCGGCCGTGAACGCGCCGGTGCTCTTCACGCCATTGGAGTTGTAGTCCATGAACGCGGTGCCGGAAATCGCAGCTGTGGCGACTTGGGGAGCAGCCACGGCGGCCACCGCGCACGCGCCGAGAACAGCCCATCGGGCGGCCCGGCCAGCGACCTTGTCGAGGAAATCCTTCATGGCTAGGCCGATCCGTTCCTCAGCCGTAGATACGAGAGCACCGCGGCGGTTCGCAGATGGGTGCCGGGGTCGGGGCTCGGCACCAGCACGCGGTACGCGAGCGAGAGGTCTCGACGGGGGGGTGGGTCCGGCCTTTGGGAGCTGGCGGCGCAGAGGGCATCTCCGGGGATCAAATGGCGACGGCGATACGCTTGAGTTCTAGCGGAGCGGGGCGGACAAAATGACTGATACGCAGGCAATTCGTGGGTTTTCCCACGGGCTGGGGCCTACCCGGTCACGGCGACGCCTGCCCCAGCCGTCTTGTCCGTGGCGTCCACCACCCGGTGCACCAGCACGGGGGCGTTCCTCCCCGTGAGCGACGAACCGGCGAGGCGCGCCTTGACCGGCAGCACCGCGCCCACCGCGGTGCTCAGCGCCACCACGCTGACGCGGCGCGTGGCGGTGTCCCCGGGGGCCATGTTGCCGATGGTCACGAGCATCCGACCGGCCGTCACGGCCGTGGCACGCGGGCTGGTGAGTGCGAGGCCGCTGGGGATGCTGACGACCAGCCGCACGTTTCGCGCCGTGCCGGTGCCCCTGTTGCGGATGCGGTACGTCAACGTGGACCGCTCGCGCGGCCGCATCACGGGCTTGCTCGAGGTTGCGGTGATGCTGAGTCGGGGGGTGCCACCGATACGCACCCTGCGCGTCGGCGACGACTGCGAGGCGTTGCCCGCGGGGTCGGCGGAGGTGGCCCGGATCGTCCAGAGGCCCGGCGAGAGCACGGGCAGACGGCATGAGGTGGCCCTGCCCACGACGAAGGCACAGGTGATGACCTTCCCGCCCTTCGTGGCCGTGACCGTGATGGTGTCGCCATCCGTGCCACCCGTCACCGTGATGGACGGCCGTGCGCCCTTGGGAAGATCGGGAACGACGCTGAGCCCGCCGGCGCTCGCGCCCGGGCTCGCGCCGCCACCCGCGGCTGATCCATCGATGATCGGCCTGTTCGGTGCAGGCGGGGGCGCGGTGTCGAGGAAGATCCTGAGGGGGGCCGAGGCCGGCGACTGGTTGCCGGCCGGGTCAACGCTGGTGGCCGTGATATCCCAGGAGCCATCGCCGAGGGCGCCGAGGTCGCACCCGGTCACGGTGGCCGATGCGATGAACGTGCACACCACATCCGGGCGGCCGGGCTGGCGGGCAACCACGGTGACCGTGCTGCCGGGCTTCACCCCGGGCACCTCGATGGTGGGCGTGGGGTCCTTGGTGACGTCATCACTCGCCGATGGCCCTGTGTCGCTACCGGATGCCAGATCGGGCAGGCCGGGCGCCGGGTTCGAGGTATCCACGGTGATCCTGGCGGGTGCGCTGGGGATGGTCGCGTTGCCGGCCGCGTCCACCGCATCGCTGGTCGCCGTGATGTCCCAGTCACCCGGGCCAAGGGCGGGCAGCGGGCAACTGTTCACGCCGGGGCCGGCCACGAAGGTGCATGACACGGTGGTGGCGCCGTTCGTGGCCGACACCGTGATGGTGTCGCCAGCCGTCGCCCCGGGCACCACGACCTCGGGGGTGGTGTCGTTGGTGACACCATCGGAGTTGCTGGTGCCGGTATCGCTGGTCGGAGCCATCGACGGCACCCCGGGGCCCGACGGGCCCGTGGCATCGATGTCGAGGCTGAGCGGCGTGGATGGGCCCGAGGTGTTGCCGGCCGGGTCCGTGAGGGTGGCGCTGATGCTCCAGGTGCCATCGGCGAGGGCAGGAAGATCGCACGAGGTGGCGCTACCAACGGTGTAGGTGCAGCTGACGCTGGGCGATCCGGCCTTGGTGGCGGTGATGGTCACGGTGTCGCCGGACTGCCCACCCGCGGCGCTCAT
>CAIPNN010000125.1 GCA_903866425.1 uncultured Actinomycetes bacterium | reverse complement strand
TGGCTGCACGACGACGGCCTCGAGAAGTGCGTGGGCTGCTCGCTGTGTGCCGCCGCCTGCCCGGCCGACTGCATCCGCGTGGTGGCCGAGGAGAACACACCCGAGCACCGGGTGAGCGCCGGCGAGCGTTACGCTCGCATCTACGAGATCAACATGGCCCGCTGCATCTTCTGCGGCTACTGCGAGGTGGCGTGCCCGTTCGACGCCATCACGCTCGAGCACTCGTACGAGCTCAGCGAGTACACCCGCGAAGCGCTCATCTACACCAAGGACGTGTTGCTGGAGCCCGCGCCCAAGCAGCCGCCGCTCCGACCGTCAGTGCCCGATGGCCCCATTCCCCCGGGCGAGGCATGACCGTGGCCGTTGACGCACTCATCCCGGGCGCACCCATGCTGTTCATGGGCGAGGGCTTTCGCGTGCACGCCACCAGCCGCGAGACCGCCGGCGGGTTCCTTATCGCCGAGATCGCATCGCGCCCCGGGGGCGGGCCGCGCCACATGCACGCACACGAGGCCGCCGAGCAGTACATGTGCCTTGAGGGCGCCATCACCGTCATCACCGACGAGGGCGTGCACCGCCTGGCCCCCGGCGAGTCGGTGACCATCACCCCGCACCTCCCCCACACCTACCGCAACTTGAGCGACGCGCCCGCGCGCCTCTTGTGCACGCTGTCGCCGCCGCACGACATGGAGGCGTTCCTGCTGGAGGTGTGCGATCCGCACGCGGAGGGCGCACCGCTGCCGGCAGTTGACCCCGCCGTGGCCGACTGGGCCATGCAGGTCGCGGGCCGCCACGGCATGCAGATTCTCGACGAGTACGACCCGGCGGTGCTCGCCTAGTGGCTGAGCAGGTCACATTTGCCATCGCCGCCATCGGCGCGCTGGGCTTCGGCATCGGCGTGGTGTTTTTCAGGGACGCCTTCCGCGCTGCCGTGAGCCTCATCGGCACGCTGCTGTCGGTGGCCCTGCTGTTCATCGTCCTCATGGCACCGTTCGTGGCCGCACTTCAGGTGATCGTCTATGCCGGCGCCATCGTGGTGATGTTCCTGTTCGTCATCGCCTACCTGGGCGACCGCCCGATCGTTGCGGGCACCGACCGCATGGACGCCGTCCAGCCGGTGGCGTGGATCGCACTTGCGGGCGTTGCCGCCTTCGGCGCCATCACCGTGCTGGCATCCACCATCGGGCCCGAGTACACGGCGAGCGACACCGACGTGGGATCGCCCGCCAGCATCGGCAACGCGTTCCTCAACCAGCACATCATCGCCTTTGAGGTGACGTCGCTGATCATGCTCATTGCCGCCGTTGGCGCCGTCATCCTGGCCAAGCGCGCCGTGATGCTGGAGGGTGGGCGATGACCGTTCCGATCTCCGCCTATCTCATGCTGTCGGTGGCCCTGCTGGTGCTGGGCATGCTCGGCGTCATCCGCCGCCGCAACCCGCTGCTGCTGCTGCTGTCGATTGAGCTGATGCTGAACGCCGGCAACGTGGCCCTCATCGGCTTCTCGCGTCAGTGGGACGACCCGGCGGGGCAGGTGTTCGCCCTCGTGGTGATGGTGGTTGCCGCTGCCGAAGTGGTGATCGGCCTCGGCCTCACCGTGGCCGTGTTCCGAAGCCGCATGAACCTCGACGTGGACGAGATGTCGTCCATGAAGGGCTAGCCGGTGGCCACCACACTGGCCTGGATCATCCTGCTGCTGCCGCTGCTCGGCGGCATCGCGCTGGCCTCATGGCCCGGCGAGCCACCGCGTGCCGTCACCCGGCTCATCGGCATCGGCAGCATCGCCACCGCGTTCGTGCTGGCCCTGGCCATCTTCTTCACCATGCTGGGCAACGCACCGAGCGACCGCACGTTCACCTCGAACCTCTACGAGTGGATCTCGATCGGCGGCACCTCGCTTGATCTGTCCATCCTCGTCGACCCGCTCAGCCTGATGATGGTGCTCATCATCACCGGCGTGGGAATGCTCATCCACGTGTTCAGCGCCGAGTACATGGAGCACGACCGCGACTACCGCAGGTTCTTCGCCGAGATGAACCTGTTCGTGTTCTCGATGCTGCTGCTGGTGCTGGCCGGCAACTTCTTCTTCCTCATCGTGGGCTGGGCGTTTGTGGGCCTGGCCTCGTATCTGCTCATCGGCTTCTGGTACGAGCGCCCGTCGGCCGTCGCGGCCGCGAAGAAGGCCTTCGTGATGAACGTGATCGGCGACGTGGGCCTGGTGCTCGCGGCATTCCTGATCATGCGCGAGCTGGGCACGCTCGATTACCAGCAGGCATTTGCCCGTGCCGGCGACCTGGGCCAGAACAGCGGCACTGCGCTGGCCGTGTGCCTGCTGCTGTTCGTGGGTGCCGCCGCCAAGAGCGCACAGATTCCGCTGCATACCTGGCTGCCCGATGCCATGGAGGGCCCCACCCCCGTCAGCGCCCTGATCCACGCCGCCACCATGGTGACCGCCGGCGTGTACCTGATCGTGCGCTGCCACGCGATCTTCCAGATGTCGGAACTGGCGGGCGACATCGTCGCTGTCATCGGTGCCATCACCCTGCTGATGGCCGCCACGGTGGCGCTGCAGCAGGTGGACATCAAGCGGGTGCTCGCCTGGAGCACCGTGAGCCAGATCGGCTACATGATCATGGGCGCGGGCCTCGGTGCCTACAGCGCCGCCATGTTCCACCTGCTCATGCACGCCTTCTTCAAGGCCGGTCTGTTCCTCGCCGCGGGCATCGTCATTCACGCCCTGCACGACGAGCAGAGCCTCAACCACATGGGCAACCTGCGCAAGTACCTGCGCGTGGCCTACTTCGGCATGGGTATGGGCTGCCTGGCCATCGCCGGGTTCCCGGGCTTCGACGCCTTCTTCAGCAAGGACGACATCCTGGCCACGTCGCTCGCGGCCGGGCCGGTGGGCGTGTTCTGCTGGGTGGTCGGCGTGATCGGCGCATTCATCACCGCCGTGTACATGTTCCGCCTGCTGTTCCGCGCGTTCTGGGGCCCCGACCCCAAGGGTGGCTACGCGCACGCCCCGCACGCCTCGGGCTTGTGGATGGCGGTGCCCGTGGTCATTCTGGGCATCCTCAGCGTTGTGGCCGGCTGGATTCAGGTGCCCTTCGGCTGGACGGGTATCACCGACTGGCTGGCTCCGGTGCTGGCCGACGTGAAGAACCCGCTTGAGCCCACCCACGCCGGCGAGTGGCTCACCATCGGCTTCAGCACCGCTGCCGCACTGGGGGGCATCGCACTGGCCTGGTGGCTCTTCGCCGCCGACCCCGAGCGCCGCATCCGCCTTGCCAACATCGCGCGCGGCCCGCGCCAGCTGATGGACAACGCCTACGACTTCGACCGTGCGTACGACGACCTCTTCGTGGAGCCCGGCCGTGAACTCGGCACCGTGCTGCTGGACGACGTTGAGCCCGCCGGCCCCAAGGGCCTCATCACCGGCACCACCGCGGTCATCCGCGACACCGCCCGGGTGATCAGCGCGTCGGAGAACGGCCTGGTGCGCACCTACGCATTCGGCATCGTCGCCGGCCTCGCGCTCGCGGGCGTCGTGCTGGCCATCGTCGTGGCGGGGGCGTCCTGATGCCCTGGATCTCGCTTCTGGTGATCGTGCCGTTCGTGGCCGCCATCGCACTGGCATTCGTGCCGCGGGGCAACCGGGCCGCGGGCCGCACCATCGGCATCGCGGGGGCGCTGCTCACCCTGCTGGTGTCCATCGGCATCGTGGCGCAGTTCGACCGCGGCGAGGGCACCATGCAGATGGTTGACCACGTCGACTGGGTGCAGAGCATCGGCTTGTCGTGGGACCTCGGCGTTGACGGCATCAGCATCTGGCTGGTGCTCATGACCACCGTGCTGTTCTCGCTGGGCATGTTCGCCGCAGCGCAGCGCCTGCCGCAGCGCGGCAACATGTTCCTGTCGCTGCTGCTCCTGAGCGAGGTCGGCCTGCTGGGCCTCTTCACCGCAGGCGACCTGGTGCTGTTCTACGTGTTCTGGGAGTTCATGCTCATCCCGTTCGCATTCCTCATCTGGACATGGGGTGGCGACGAGCGCCGACGCGCAGGCATCACCTTCGTCGTCTACACGATGGTGGGAAGCCTCATCATGCTGGTGGCCATCATCAGCACTGCGATGATCGCGCAGGACCACATCGGTCATCTGTCCTTCCTCATCAGCGACCTGCAGGGCGTGCCCTTCAGCAGCACCGCCAGCACGCTGCTGTTCGCCGGGTTCGCGCTGGCCTTCGCCATCAAGCTGCCGCTCTGGCCCTTCCACGGCTGGCTGCCCATGGCATACAGCCAGGCGCCAATCGTGGTGACGGCGCTGATGGCCGCGCTCATGAGCAAGGCCGGCGT